>CALXMZ010000029.1 GCA_944389645.1 uncultured Alphaproteobacteria bacterium | reverse complement strand
TCTTCGCATCAGGAGTTAAAATACAAATCGCTTTTAAGTTATGACGCAAACCTACCTGCCAGTCATCAAAGTCATGTGCAGGAGTAATTTTAACTGCACCAGTTCCCTTTTCTGGATCCGCATGTTCATCCGCAATAACGGGGATTTCAATATCCGTTAAAGGTATTATCGCAGTTTTACCAATTAAGTGCTTTAATTTCTCGTTTTCAGGATGTATAGCAATAGCCTGGTCTCCAAACAAGGTTTCTGGTCTTGTAGTTGCAATTTCAATAAAACCACCGTCTTTTAATGGATAATTGAAGTAATAGAATTTACCTTTTTCTTCACGCGTTTCTACTTCCAAATCAGAAACAGACGTCTGTTGTTTTGGACACCAATTTACCAAACTCTTTTCACGATAAATAAGCCCTTCGTTGTACATCTTTACAAACAATTTTACAACTGCATGAGACAACCCATCATCCATTGTAAAGCGTTCACGTAACCAAACTGGTGTTACCCCAAGTGTATGCAATTGTCCTACTATCTGACCACCCTTTTCAGCTTTCCATTCCCAAGCAGTCTTTAGCAATTCTTCTTTCGTCAAAGAACGAGGATTTATACCACGTTTAGACAAATCACGTTCAACTAATAATTGTGTTGCAATTGATGCATGGTCTGTACCAGGTTGCCACAATACATCAAAACCACACATACGTTTATAGCGACAAATTATATCAGTTAAAACGTTATCTAACGCATGCCCCATGTGTAAATTACCAGTAACATTAGGTGGCGGCATCATTATGCAAAATGGTTTTTTATCGGAATTAACATCATTATCCCAGAAATGATTTTTATCCCAAAATTCTTGTATTCTTGTTTCTATTTCACGTGGGTTTATATTTTTTCCTAATTCTATTTTCATTTTTTAATCTCTAATTATTGGGTTCCAATTTGTAGTATCTATTTCCTGTAGTTCAGCAGGCAAATCTGAAACGGTTAGTACATTCCAAGTTTGCGTTCTGCCGAACGGTCCGATTTTCCCACGCACTCGGACTTTGTCTTTATTGTCTTGCCATATCACACTTGAATAAACTTTACCATTCTTTGGATCCATTATTTCACCGTCTTTATATTCTTTATCGTCAGAATCCCATTCCATACCCCAAATTATATCAAGACCTACATATTTAGGGCTACCTTTTACTTTATCTGCTAATTTTACAGAATTTCCTAAAGTCTCAGTAACTTTCCCGTTTTCATCATATAACGCAACAATACGCCCACCTAATTCAGAGCCATTACCTTTTTCATATTCATACAGCACAACAATTGATTTCGGAGTATTCGTATCGTCATCAATGGTTTGATATAAACCTGTCAATGGTATACCTGCAAACAGATTAGTTACAAAAAAAATGCCTACAAAAGAAAAAAATATTTTTTTCATTATTTACTCCGCTTTGAAATCCTAACATAATAAAAATAAAATTCAAGACAACTTTATAACCCATAATTCTTATTTGACAAAACGTTTTTTCATTATACTCTTATAACAAGAATGACAAGTAAATTATTTAATTTTTTATATAATGACGTAAACAAATGCTTTGTATCTGTAAATAACAGTAACGAAGCCACAATGTATTCTGCTATATATGATATAGAAAAAGATGATAGTATTTTTGTAGAATTAAAATGTTGTTATTCTCGGATTTTTCCTAAAACAGTATACGTTCAATACGAATTATACCTTAACAACATTCTTTTGGACGTTGCGACAAGATCTCTTATAGATAAAAATGAAAAAATTACTAATGAAGCAAGACAATTAGAAGCATTGTCTAAAGCATACTCTAATAAAATAATTACCCAAGAACTAGAAGCACAAAAAAATCATATGCTAAAAACGATTTATTGTGCAAATACTTTAACGAAACAATAATTTTATATAGCTTTAACGACTCTACAGAAAACCACACCATAAACAGCAGAAGCGCCAGCTTTCAGAAGAACTTGCTTTAACTCTGAAAAAGTCGCACCCGTAGTCATAACATCATCTACCAAAAGAATTTTCTTACCGCAAATTTTATCTGGTTTTATAACTTTAAATACACCGTGTATATTTTCTGCACGCTGAGCGGGATTTTTATGCCCCATATCATGACGATACATCCTTTTAACACTATCTAAATCTAACTTTAAACCCATAACTTTTGATATCGGCCGTGCTAACAACGTTGCTTGATTGTAACCACGATGAAATAACCTACGCCAAGCAAGCGGTACCGGCATTATCACATCTGGAAAATCTTTCATATCCTGCATTGCCCACATCATTGCACGAGACATAAAATTACAATATTTTACTTTTCCACCATGCTTGAATGGTAACATAGCAGCTTTTGAAACGTCATCATATACACAGGCAGACCTAACAAAATCTAAAGCACTTTTACCAGCAGCACAATTCGGACATAAAGGTTCTAAACCTAAGTCTATGTCCGCAGGAAATGGGTAACCACATTTGATACACTTCGGATTACTTATCCAATTAAAAGAACTCCAACAATCAGAACATAATTCACCATGTAAAGACACAGGTGCACCGCATAAAGGACAACTAGGCGGGAATAAAAAATCAACTACTTTATAACAAAACTTTAAAAGCACTTTAAACATTTAACAGCCGCTTACCAAGACATGCTTTTATACGTCTTTTTATTGACTGTGTCACCGAACATATCTCGTTGCTTTTTAGTCAAAGTTTCATATTGATCCAAAGATATCATACGTAACACGAAACCATCTTCATCTCTTTGCGATAACACTGGCAA
This sequence comes from uncultured Alphaproteobacteria bacterium, assembly GCA_944389645.1. Classification (GTDB taxonomy): domain Bacteria; phylum Pseudomonadota; class Alphaproteobacteria; order Rs-D84; family Rs-D84; genus Enterousia. Next base: position 22,359 of record CALXMZ010000029.1, on the reverse strand, counting down.
AATACGTTGTTCAGAAACCCCTGTATCCCGTAAAACTTGCTCTACTATCGCCAGTCTTCGTGCAGCTAACTTTCTTGCGTCAGATTCTCGCGTTGCGCTTTCTGGTATCGAAACCTGTATAGCACGCGTCGGATTGCTAAGAACGATACTTGCATATTCTGTTAATAAATTATAATTTTCCCGCGACAAAGAAGAATCTTCATTCCTAAATTTTATTTTTATTTCTAATGGTCGAATACCACCTGCTTCAGACAAATCTCGTTCTGTCGTAAAACCTTCTATGCTGGAGCTCATATCACTTGCTACATCAAAGCGATCATCTATCTGAAAAGTTGATAAATGTTTGTTCTCTGATAAAAAAGTTTTTCTAAAAGCTTTACGCAATTCCGTCGGCGTCATCTTGGTCATATCATCACGAACTGATGCGATACGAGGAGATTCAACTTTCTGAACAGCACGCACAACAACATCTTCATCAGCAGGAACAACTAAACGAGTTAATTTAATCTCATTATCTTTTTCTTCACTATCAAAAGATGTTTTTTTATTCATATCCCAATTTATTTTTTCTGTACTTGCAAAATTTGATGGTTCTATAAAATTATTCTGATTTTTTTCCACTTTTTCTTGAACGCTTTCATCTGCACGACGTTGCAAATCATTCAATTTTGCAATTTGCATATCAAATTCATCTAAACTTTTTTTATTTGAAGTTTTATAATCACTTTTAACTATTTCTGGCTCTACAAAAGATTTTGCAAAATTAATATTCTGTTTATATGACATATCAATGTATTCTTCTGGCAATTCAAAATCAGATTTTACAACAGAAAATTCTTCTGGTCGCGGCAAACGCAACGGAGCTTCATTACTAACCCATAAATCAGAACTAGGCCTTTGTGGAATTAATATGTCCGCATCTGCAACTATTTGCCCTCCTACATCCTTTAAGACATCATTTTTTAACACATAATTTTTATTATATGTAGACCTAGGAACAACAGAACGCTTTTTCCCCTGCATATTTATTTCAGCTACGGCATTATCATAATATTCTTCATTATTAATATGCTGGTTCTTTGTTTGCATTTCTACCACTGGCTCACCAAATGCTGCACGAGCAGAAACGCCACCAGAAGCAATATTTACAACCGGCAAACGAGCGTCGGCAAAAGCCGGCAAAACGATAAGCATCGCAAACACAGAAATTTTTATCTGTCGCATTTTTCTTTCCTTCCTCTTTAATCATATAACAAATAGCGAATCGGTAGCAAGAAGAAAAATGCGTTCTATATCATTTTATTATTTCATTTGCAATTTTTTTTACGGCATCATTTGGAACCAAAGATTTCTTTGCCATTTTTTCTAATCTAGATGGATTATCAAATAACTCTGTAAGAACTGCCGTCAACCACTTTGGTGTAAACTTATCTTGCGACACCGCGAAAGCACCACCAAGCTTTGCAAAACTCTCTGCATTTGCTGCCTGGTCCGGATTTATTCCAAGCGGAACGAGTATTGCACCCCGACCTATAGTCTCTAATTCTATAACTGTACTTGCCCCACTACGCCCTATTACCAAACTTGAATTAGCAATAGTTCCAGCCATATCATGAACGAAAGACAGAACATTTGCTTTTATTTTATTATCGGCATACACTTTCTGTAGCTTAGACACATTTTCAGGGCGCGTCTGATGCGTCACGAAAATCTTTTTATTTTTCATCTGCAAAAGTGCCGTTGGTACGACCTCATCTAATATCTGTGCACCTAATGAACCTCCTGTTATAAATAAGCTTGGTTTTTCTGGTAGTTTTGCACCTGCCATAGATAAAATTTCTTTTCTGACGGGTAACCCTGTATAAACCACATTAACATTGGTCTTTTCTGGTATACCGTCTACGTTTGGGAAACTCGTCATCAATGTTTCGACCCAGCGCATAGCAAATTTATTTGCGCGTCCGATCGCCGCATTTTGTTCATGTAAAAAAGTAGGTACTTTCCACAAATGCGCAGCAAAAACAGCGGGGACAGATGCATAACCACCAAAAGCAACAACACGCTGCGGACGAAAGACCCCAAAACGTAAAATAAGTGCCACAGAAGAAACAGCAATTTTAAACAATGCCCAAACTTGTTTTATTTTGCTTTTTGCCCCGACACCCGATGCCCAAATATGCACCATAGCCACATTTTCGGGTTTACCATCCTTTACCATTTTATTAACACGACCATCGCAAGAAATTATCACTTTATGCCCACGTGCGACAAGTTCTTCTGCCACACTAAGTGCAGGGAAGACATGTCCGCCTGTACCACCTGTTGCAATCCATATTTTCATACAAAGTACCTCTTTTTTGTGTTATAATTTATATAAAATTATACCACGACATAAAAACTTTTCAAATAAGGAGAAAATTATTATGAACATCGAAAAACAAATAAAAATTCCGAAAAGCCACGAACGCTTTAAACAACTATTACCTAACGATGGATTTGGTAATCTAAAACCAAACGACTTCAAAGAAATGTTAAAAATAATTCATAACGAACCGAACAAACGAATAAAAAACGAATTTTTTACTCAAATTATACAAGTATTATTTTTTAGTGGATGGGGCTGGTATTCAAGATTAGGACAAGCTCTTTACAAAATGCCAGAAATACAATATGCTTATCAACTTCCAGAAACGACACGTAAAGATGCACTTTCTGTTCTTCGCATGGTAAAAAACATGCACATAGAGCTAAAATATAGACCAAGTTATATACAAATTATAAATTCTTATATCAAAGAATTCGGGGAAAAAACTCTAACTAATGATCAAATTGCTGAACAAAAAAACGCCAAATTTAATAAAGCAATTTCAAAATTGAATTCCGGAGAAAAATTACCTCGTAAAATAAAAAAAATGATACAAAATCAACGCTAACAAAGACCGGATATTTTATCCGGTTTTTATTTCCATTTATCTTCACGCACAACCGCTAAAACCATACCGAACAATAAGCAAAACGCCACAAAAGAACTACCCCCATACGAAATGAACGGCAGCGTCATACCCTTGGGCGCAAATATATGTAATGTTGACATCAGATTTATACAAACTTGCGTACCGAATAAAGTCGCAGCCCCACCAGCAGCATAAAAAACGAATGGGTCACGGGCTTTCATTGCATCAGTCATCAAACGTTTTAAAACATACAGCAGCAAACCCAATAAAGCACACGCCATTATTGCCCCCCAATCTTCTGCAATTGCAGCAAATATAAAATCGGTATGAGCATCCGGTAAAGACTGTTTTACAAAAGCATCATCACCACTTCCTAGTAACCCACCATGTTGTATCGACTGTATAGATTGCCTTACCTGATAAGTATCACCCGTACCAGAAATCCAAGATATTATTCTATTATGAACGTGAGACATTGTAAAAAATGCGAACAAACCAACCACGCAAACTAAACCTAACAATGCGGGCACTATAACCAAAGGTAATCCCGCCATAAATATCATCCCAGAAAAAACCGCAAAATATAGAATGGAAGTTCCAAAATCAGGGTGTCTTAATATTATTAAAAACGCTGGCACAAATATTGCAAGATATGTCCACCAACTTAACCACTTAAAACGCCAGGCTTCTTTATTAAAGAAAATATCCTTACCAAAAGTTTCTTTCATTTTTGCTAGGAACCAAGCTGTTATTATTATGAAACCCGGCTTCATGATATCAGAAGGCATAACATTAAACGGTCCCAAAGCAACAAATCGTGCAGACCCCTTTATAATATGCGGTGCAAATAATGTCACAAGAAGAAGCAATAATCCAAACGCTACGTTAACCCAAGATAAACCCAAAACCCATTTTTTATTTAACATACTTGATACAAACAAAGTAATCAAACCGATAAAATAAAACGGCATCGCTTTTAGTATAAAAAAGTGCCACGGTTGCCCAATTCTTTCCGCAGCAACAGAACCTGCTGACACCATAAACAAAACGCCAACAAAAATTAATATCAGTAAGGCCCACAGTAGATATCTATCTACTTCAAAATACCAACTTGTTAACTTACTTTCTTCCGTACGCTTAAACATATTAATGTTATTATAACATCTTTTTTAATAAAATATACTGATGAAAAAATTTTTTATTATAAAACCCAGAAAACTGGGTTTTATTTAAGCAAATTTTAATAAAATTAAAGCTAAACCAGAAAACAATATTGACATTATGAAAAACCTTTCAACTATTTTAGTTTCTGACCAACCTCTTTCTTCAAAATGATGATGAAGTGGAGCACGCAAAAATATACGACGACCAGTTCCTGTTATTTTACGAGAAGCTTTGAAATACATAGTCTGAACGAATGATGACAGTAAAATTAAAACCATCATACCTGCAGATATAGCCATTATTATTTCGGACTTTAATAACATAGCAACTGTTCCCATAAAGCCCCCTAAAGCCAAAGATCCGACATCCCCCATAAAGATTGACGCAGGTTTTGAGTTATACCAAAGAAACCCTAACACTGCCCCAAAAGCAGCACCAAGTACAGCGTATAAACCACTTGCAGTTGGTAAAAACATCACCGTATCCATAAAACCTATACGCGTTGCACCATATAACGCGACAACTAATACAATCAACACGGGCATATAAAGCTTTACAAGCATTCCATCTAAACCATCCGTAATATTTGTTGCATTTGCACTACCTGCGATAACGAAATACGCAAAAACATAATATAATATCCCAAGCGGTAAAATGAGCCCAAAGGGCAATGCCAATGATAACTCTGGTATATAAGGAGGCATCGTTTTATTAATTAGATAAGCCAATATGAATACGCAAACGGCCTCCACACCGAGCCTAAACATCGGTGACAAACCATTTGCAGCTTTTTTTGACTGTGAAACAACTTTTTTATAGTCATCTACAAAACCAATAAGACCAAATAAAATCAACGACAACAAAGCAACCCAACCAGTTGGATTATTAATAGGCATAAATAAAATACTTGGTACAATAATTGCTATACATATCAATATTCCACCCATAGTCGGCGTACCTGCTTTTTTTATATGCGTTTCTGGAACGTTTTCACTTATTGGTTGCCCCTTCTTTTGAATACGATGCATCGCTTTTATAAAACTTTTACCAAATACCAACATTATCATAAAAGCCAACCCAAACGCAGCTGCAAATTGCGTCCAACCACTAGCAAAAAAACTAACTCCTCTATCCAATAAAAAAAACGTCAGCATAAAAATCTCCTTCTTATGCTGACATTCTATCATATAAATTGCGCAAAACAAAAACTATTTACTTGTACACATTATGGGTAAACCATCTTTTAAATACAACGTCCATTCAATTCCTTTATTCCACAAAGTAATATCCTCACCATCCATTTTACCAACGTAACGCACCCCAGATGCCGACATAGCAATATTTAAATTAACTATATTACCATTTACAATAGTTTTCAAACTTTCACCATCTTCTGACATATTAATTAATATATCATAATTACCGCAATTAATATTTATTTCTTCCTTATTATCACATGCGGATAATGCGAAAATGCTTAAAAATAAAAATAATATTTTTTTCATATTTTTTTACCATCATTATTTAATATCTAGAAAACCCCACCAACAGCAACACCTGTTTCTTTTGCCTTCACCTTCGGAGCTGGATTGGGTTTCTGCCCCTGTTTAAAAACCTCTGTAATTATCAAACCATTTGGGTCTTCTGATGCTGCAGCACCACTTCGCCGATTAACTCTCATGAAAGTTAAACCATCTGGTACAGAAAAAGGTTGGTTTTTTTCATCGGCAAGTGCAACTTTCATAAAATCAGCAAAAACTCTCGCCGCCATATGACTACCCGCACCTGCTCCCAAAGGTTTCGGAGTATCAAAACCAAGGTACACACCAGCAATTAAATTTTTTGAGAAACCTACAAACCATACATCCTTTACATCATTCGTCGTTCCAGTCTTCCCTGCAATAGTATGTCCAGAAACTCGAGCCTGTTTACCTGTACCACGTTCAACAGTACCTTGCAGGATAGAAACTATCTGATAAAGGCTTTGCGCATCAGATAAAGGTTCTGAATTCGTTTCTATTTCTTTCGGTTCTAAACCATCTTGCCATTCTAAAAGTTCCACTTTATTTCCACCTAAAACCCGCCCATATCTATCTTCTATATAATCTACCAATTTAGGTTGTATCAAATACCCACCATTTACAAAGGCAGAATACCCTTGAACTAAACGTAATAATGTCGTTTCACCAGAACCCAAAGCTAAAGATAAATTTACATTCTGTAAATTATCCGGGTACACACCAAATCTTTGCGCAACTTCAATTGCATTTTCTACTCCTATTTGTTGTACTAAACGGACAGCAGGAACGTTTCTTGATGTTTCTAAAGCCAACCTTAATGGTACCTCACCTAAAAACTTCTTATCATAATTTTCCGGTTTCCAAAGCGTATCGTCTTCACGCCACCCTACTATAGGAGCATCTAAAATCATTGATTCTGGTGACATACCACGCTCAAGAGCAGCTAAATAAACGAACGGTTTTATTGTACTACCTATCTGACGCATTGCTTGCGTTGCCCGATTAAACGAACTTTCTACAAAAGAACGACCACCAGACATCGCTAAAACACGCCCCGTATGCGGATTCATAGCAATTATAGCTCCCTGTAATTTTTCCGTGCGCCCTTCATTATATCTGTCTAACTCTTTATTCAAGGCGCTACTAGCAGCACGCTGAAGTTCCGGTACAATAGTTGTCTTTATATACAGCCCTTCGTTATATAAAGTTTCTCGCCCTAAACGATCCAATAACTGACGACGTACATCTTCCGCAAAATACTGAAACGTTTCTTCCATCTGAGCTGTAAAACCGCTATTTATATTCAACGGTTCTTTCATCGCCTCATTTGCTTCTTCTTCTGTTATATAATCCTCTTCTACCATACGACGTAAAACATAATTTCTCCTTTCTATTGCACGTTCTCTATTGTTCGGTGCTTTAGGTAAAGAGGCTAAAAACGCACACTCTGATAAACTTAATTCTGACACAGGTTTGTTAAAATACATTAACGCAGCAGAACCTACACCATAGGCTCTTGCCCCTAAAAAAATCTGATTTAAATACAACGTCATTATATGCTCTTTCGAAAAAGTCCTTTCTAAACGTAAAGCTAATATCGCCTCTTTTATTTTACGGGATAATGTACGTTCAGACGTCAGAAAGAAATTCTTTGCAACTTGTTGCGTTATGGTAGAAGCACCAGAAAAATTTGCATCAAAACCCAATAATCTTATGCCGTTATTTATTAAAGCTCTTGTTATACCCTGAACGTCTACACCTGGATGAGACCAGAAATTCTGATCCTCTGCCGCAACAAAGGCATTTACAAGCTGTTTCGGCATGTCCGTAAAATCTATAAAAACCCTACGTTCTTCAGCATATTCTATAAGAAGACTTCCGTCAGATGCGTATAATCTCGTCGCTACAGGTGGAGCATATGTTGCTAATTTTTTATAATCGGGTAAATCATTCCCATAAACCAAAACTAATATCGCTAACCCTGCAATTCCTATTGTAAAGCACCAAAATAAAATATTTAAAAAAACATATATAAATTTTTTAAACTTCATAATTTGGAAGTTTAAGATATTTATTATTCGTTTGCAAGTTTTGTATAAAATAAAAAAGTAACTCGGCATTTCAACGATCCAGAGGAGAGACCTTTCCATCACGCTGTTAACCGAGTCATAAATGGAAAATTTCAAATACTATAAATATCTATTCTTGTCATAATATTCTATTAAAGAATTACAGACAAAGATAAAAATCGCAATTTGAAATTTTTCCAATATTGTGATTTTTATCATATAAAATTATAAATACGAATTCAAATATTATTTATACACTAAGAGTATAATTAAAACTCTATCTTAGCATTACTAGCGACCAGATCTACAGACATCGATACTTTACCCCCCGCTTCTCGAACAAGCAATTCACCAGCTGCGATTTCGGCGTAATCCAAAGGATCGGATATAAAAGCATCAAATTTACCTGCAGCAACCCAAGCCAAATCCAAAGCAGGGCAACCTGTACAACGAACGTCACCGACTTTTTCCCTATTATCAGAAACATTATATGCAACGGTCAAATCTGATAGTTCTGATAAATTAGAAACTTTAATTCTTGCAGAATGATATGCAGAAAAAACGTATGCCCCACGTCCCAATTCTGCATAATATAATCTTTCGTCTATCGGTGAATATACTAATGCTATTTTAGTTTCTTCACCGCTACGCAAAGCCAACGATATAGCAAAATGTGGATTACCACGAACGAAATTCGTTGCCCCAGATAAAGACAGTATAAATTCGTCCCGCCCGTCACCGTTACGAGAAACATTCGGCGTCAGTAAACCAGCTGAAGGACGTACCAACAACAAATCAGAAAGAATACTCTCTTCTATTCTAGCAGAAGCTTTCCTAACAAAATCACGCGCACCACGTAAAGACTGCTGCAAATTTTCAACTTCCCCGAAATCATGACGTAACCCAGATGCTGTACGCTGTAACGCCATAAACATTTTATTTAATTCGATTGAACCTTTTATCAGCAGTTCCATATCGCTCCCCTGTTAAATAACAGACTAAAATTTAAATCCAGCAAATTTATTTTTAAATTTAGCAGCGCGCTGACCTTTCTCACCTACATTTGTACGCTGACCAGTCCATGCAGAATGATTCAGATTATCCGTTGATAATACCAAATCTTTCTTAACAGAAGAATACATCTTAACTGTTTTACCATCGGTCATAGTGACGTTAATTTCATGATATTCTGGATGGATGCCTTTTTTCATCTTCATTACCCTTTTTAATTTTTTAGCCAAGGAATTATACAAAGATTTTTCTATAAAGCAAGCTTTTTAATAGTGTAAATTAATACCTACCTATGCAACCAAGATACGAATTACCCGTGGATTCTAATATGTTTATAAATTGATTCTGATTTTTACCGGAAAAAAGAGCTAAAATTGTACCGCCATTTGTTGCTAACATATCCATAACAGTTGCTATACCTGAATTCATTTTCTTAAAAAAACCACTCGTCGGATATATTTCTGCAGCCAAAAGTTGGTTTTTTCCTAACTTTTCATGATGTGTTAAATTTTTTTCGGATTTTATTACCATCAACTGACATTCTGGTGATATTATTAATTTATCAGTAATTATTGCCTCACCACCTAGTAACTCTCCCCACCAACCAGTAGAGCCAAAAAAAACAGGGTAATATACAGTTGCTTCTGGTGATACAGAAAAAATGGTTTCTAAATCCAAATCTTCCGTAATTACATCAGGCATAACACCAGTTGCATTGTTTATAACCTTACGAGCCATCTGATATTCTATATCTGACCTCGTTTTTCTTGACCAATAAAGAATCGGAAACTGCTTCATTGATATGAATTATATCAGATTCGGTTTTTACAAAAAAGTACTCAACTATAAATAAAGCACTTGATTTTTTATTTTTTTAATGAGTCGTACAATTTCTTAAGGTTTCCCCACATTAAATTTATATTCTTTTTAGTTGTTTCATAGAAATCTTTAGGAATTTCAACGAATAAAGTCTTTACCAACGTCGGTATCATAGTCATAAACATTGCAATGAATAAACCGATAAGAATAATTGTTATTAAACTATCATTTCTCATCATTATTGCATCTATTAAAACGCTTGCATCATTCTGAGATATAGCCAACCGCAAAACTTCTGCCCCATTCCATTGCCCAAAAACCGCATTTAAAAACATTATTGAAAACGTTAAAAAGACTCCAACCAAAGCTATACCTAAAGTACCTTGTATAACATCTTCTATCATAGCCTTTATGTTTTTCCCAGCTTTTGGGAATATTGCCCAACCGTCAAATAACCAAGACAAAAGCATAAAAGGCAACATTACTAAATCCATTGAAAGTTTTATAAAAACTTCTAGAAAATATAACGGAATCGGTAATAAGGCCCAGAAAAACAATATTAAAATTAGTAAACCTACAAAGAAAATTGGTATATTCGGGAAAATCGGTACGCTCCATAAAATTTTATGCATATATTCGGCATCAAAAGCCGTATTAAGCACCGCCCAGCCGACCGTCATTCCTAAACCCGTCATCTGATGTATGCTAGCAATTTCACATGCCAGATTATGACGAAGTTTCGGAGAAAAAGCTCCTGACATAGCAGCTTTTTCACTTATAGAAACGGGGTCAGCAACAGCCGTAGCTACAACGCATTTTGAAAAATCATCATCACCCACTACGATTCTATTTAAAGACATGCCTACATTAAATATAGGTTCTATTATTATATTATTCAGCATTCGTGGGAGAGGGACTAATAACAATGCACCAACAAAAGCTAATTTTATTAACTTAACTCCGAAATCACTCGTAATACCCCATGGGTCTTCTATTTTTGCATTTAAAAAACCAGAAAAAAGTTTCCATGCAAACCAGACCGCAACAAGCCCTGCTGCAACAGGTAACATTGCACTACCAATAGCACTATATGCCTTAGGTAACAAACCTGACATCGTCGCCATTATCTCTGAAAACATTTGGCAAGTCCAACAAGTGGAAAAGAAATTAAGGGCATCTTGCATATTTACCGGTGAAACCGTTCTATATATAGAAAAACCTGTAATACCTATAGCACCTGCGATTCCACCGACGACAAAAGGTGCCATTCCCCACGCAGAAAACGGCAAAAAAGATAAAAAAACTATCCAAAATTTTTTTAATCTGTTCATCGTTTTAAGTATATCATATTTTGTGCTAAATGTGATATAATTGATAATAATTATTATTTAAATTATGAATTCGTTTAAAAAAATTTTTTTATCTATGTACTACCGCACAATTCCTATTGTGTTTGTTGTTTGCTTACTAACTCTACCTATAAATGCTTATGCGGATACAATAGATGCACTTAATCTTGCGCCACTTATACCAATAATTTTAGACGCTTTTATGACTGTCGCAACTGGTGGGTACGAGTTTTTTGTAGGTAACGGAACTGGTATAATTTATACTTTGGTCTGGGGATTTTTAGCAATTTCTTTATCTTTATATTTAATAAAAATGTATTTCCCTAAAAACTGGGTTTCTTTCTTCGGTTTTTCAGGAGGTGGGGAAATTGCTGAAGGTAAAGCCGATGTAATGAATATCAGTACAAATATGCTTAAACCTTCAATACGAGCAATTATTGCTGTGGTAGTTTTATTACAAGTAAAACCAGTATATTTAACTGAATGGCTTATAAACCCGTTTCTTCAGTTTGGCTCTTTTTATACGGAAAGTATAATATCTTCAATAAATTCTACAAGCGGTAAAGCACAAAAAATAGAGTGCCCAAAAAATATAATAGAAAAAGGTTGGTTATCTCAATCAAGCTGTGAATTCATGGTTCAACCAGTTGCAGAAATATCAAATGCAAATAATCAAATAATAAAAACTGGTTTTAATTTTGTTAAACGAGGATTAAGAGGTTTAATTACACTAATCCCCCACGGTGGTGAAGACTTTTTAAATTTTATAACTGGCGCATTACTTGTAAGTACTTTTATTTCAAGTAATCTTTTCATGGCCTTACTAATCATTCAAGCTATATTTAACTTTGGTATGGCTTTAATATTATATCCCTTTCAAGTTTTAGTATATGTCGCAAAACCAAATGATAAATGGTTTGATATCTGGCCGGCTTTTTCTGGTATAACAAAAGCTTTACAACAAATCGTTATAACCTCAATTGCTTGCGCATTTATTTTATGTATAAATATAGCAGTAATAAAATCTTTATTTAGATGGAATTCTTCCGTATTCGTTGTTGCCGCTGATGGTTTTGCTTCTTCTAACGTACCACAAGTGGCAAATAACGCAATGGGATTTGGTGAACATTCTATTCTTTGGCTGTCTTCAATATTAACTTTTTATTTAATGTTAAACATATTTAAAATGACTCGCGAGCAATTAGATAAATATACTGGCAAAGGAATGGATAATCTATATAACCAAGTAAAAAAAGATTCTTCAATTTTATGGAAAAGGACTACAAGTATAAGCAAAGGCGTAGCAAAAACAATGGGTTGGGTTAAAGGGAAATGAATAATCTGCTGAATCCTTTTATAGAACAGAATGTTCAATGTTGGGGCTGTCCCATATTTGATCGTTTATTCCAAATCGTATCAGAAGCTGCAACCGCTATATATGATCAATTTGCTTTATTTTGCGCAATATTATTCTGTGTCTTATTTGCATTCTTTGTAATTAATGCCGTTTGGGAAAATATAAAAAATGGAAGTAATGACCCACTTTACCAGAAATCAATAAAACCAGTTTTAATAAATTCTTTGTTCGCCTTAACTTTTTTAAGCATGGGGGTATATCTTCCACGTTTTATTACAACAATCACGTTTGAACCTGCTGCTAATATTGCACTTGTATACTCTCAAAGCATATTAAAAAGTGACTCTAATACAATTAACGAAAAAGTAACGTATCAACCCATAGAAATTTCAGATACCGGTTTTTTTCGACCACAATTACGCGATACGATAATTATGCTTATGAAAACAACAATTACCCAATTCCAATCTTACATAAAACTTGGTGTCGCCGTAATGGACAAAGCTTTTTCTCTTAAAGCTTTGCTTGGAATTGATACTCTGTTAAAACATATCATACTTTTCTTTATCGGTTTATATTTAGCGTACGGGTTCTTAAAATTATTTCTTCGTTTCTGTTTTTATTTTGTTGATATAATCGTTGCAATGACATTTTTCGCATTCTTTTTCCCGTTATCATTAATACTTGTCGCTTTTAAAGGTGAAAGTATACCATCTTGGATTTCATCTCTTGGGAAAAATATAGGTACGAATCAAATAAAAAAATTAATAAATGCGATTATTACTCTTGCAGCAGCAGTATTAACTTATACAGTAATTATGGTCATAATTGCAAAGTTCTTTTCAGAACCAGGGCAATCTTCTGAAAACCTTATGAATCTAATTACAAGCGGAGAAATTTTCTCTGGTGATTTATCAACGGATAATTTAGCTAACATGACTCTTATTAGCTGTATAATTTTAGTTTATGTATTAAACTTTATATACAAACAAATACCAAACGTAACATCTATGGTTCTTGAAACTTTTGGCGTATCGGAAGAAAAACGGTTAAGTGAGCAATTAGGAAATGCTGCAACAACATTGACACAAAATGTAATAAATGTAACTAAACAATCAATAAAAGCAGTTTTTACTGATAAGGATAAGAAAGGACAAACCACCTAATGAAAGCCCAATTAATAATGATCGCCATACGCGTAATAATGGTCACAATAGCATTGGGACTTGGTATATGGTATTTATCTTCTGCTATTGGTGGTGACTCTTTAACATATACCAGTATGAATAACTTTATGAATGCTATTGGGGCAACCGATGGTGACGTTGCAAACGTTAACGGTTGTTTTATGTGTGGCTATATATCCGAACTATTTAGTGTCATAAGTCGCGCCACAGAAATGTTCTGGACGGCAATGGTTGATAATATATGGATTTTGATGGCTATAGGCTTCGGATTATTTATTTTTATTCACACTATAAAGTACTTATTTGAAGCAAGCAAAAAAAATGCAGGTTTAAAAAACGAACCGACTAACTTGGACTTCAAAACCTGGTTCGATAAAATATGGCGTCAAGGAGCACGCATAATGATTGTCGGTGTTATGATGGGCGTGTTGGGGATGGGTGGAATCACTGCTTTAAAAACTGTTTCTAATATTACTATAACACCTGTCCTTTTCGTTGGAGCAGAGCTATCAATGGCGGCAACTGGCATATCAGACGTTGCAACTTGCGGTGCATTAGATTTTAATGATAAAGAAGATGATTTACTAGCTCCTATATTACAACCTTTTATGTGTATTGTTGGTAATATCAATAGCGTTATGTTAGCAGGTGCTGCAGGTGGTTTTGCTTTGATGAATTATTCTTGGTTGGGCATGGGAGGAGGCGCATTTACTTGGCTTGCTGGATTAGGACTTGTTCTTATGTTCTTAATTATAGGCTTTGATTTATTTTTTCAAATTTTATCAGTTGTCTTTAAGCTTGTATTCTTAATCATCTTCTTACCATTATTACTTGCTGCAGCAGCTTTTGAACAGACATGGAAAATCGCTGAAAAAGTCATAAAAAACGCAATAAATACGTTAGTAAAAACTGCTATTCAAGTATTAGGCATATCGCTAAAGGTTCTCATAATATATGCAACTGTTTCTTTCGCTGCTGACGAGTACTTCCCAGGTCCTAACGATGGTTATAGTGCAATATTACCACCTATGATGGGGCAAACAGTAGAAAATCCAGATGCACAAACTCTGTCTGTTATGAACGTATTTTCAACTTGTGAAAAAGTTGCGTTAGTGGACGGTCAAATGGACGCAGATAAATTTAAAAATTGCTTTACCGCTCAAAAAGCAAACGTTGAAAGAAACTACCCAGGGGCTTTTGATTTCCTATCAAATGGTTGGGATTTCCTTTTACTTATGTTAGGGATATTTTTAATGTATTTTTATATAATAAAACCTAAAATAGATCAAATACTTGGTAAAGACAGCAAAGAACAATTCGATTTTGGTGGTTGGGTAAAAAATTTGGGCAAACAAGTTTGGAACTCGCCCCAAAAAATATTTGCAATATTTTCTAAAGCATTAGGGAAAAAGTAATAAATGAATTTATGCAAACGTATTTTCTCAAAATTAATCATATGCATTATGGCATTGTTACTTATCAAACCTGTATACTCGGCAGATAATCTGATTAAACCGGAAATAGCCGATCTTGGAGCATGGACAAACGAAAGTAACATTCAGCTTTTTAAAACAAATATCACAAAAGATATGGAAGCTTTCCAACCTAAAGCTCAAAGCGTGCAAACAATCGAAGATTATGTACCAATCGAGGCAAAAGTAGGACTTGCTTTTATGAACGCTCTATCTTTCATTGGGGATATTATAGATAATTCTTTAGGTAGGTTTATAATAATATTCATAATAATCGCTTACATTTTCTGGGCAGCATTTGAAACTTATAACATGATGACGAAAGACGGGAATGCCATGGAATTAGTGCAGAACCTATTAAAAAGAGCTGTTATACTTTCAATATGTATTATAATATTAATTCAAGGCCCCGCAGAATTATTTATGATGATAATAGGACCGATAATTAGTATAAGTACTTATTTATCTAATTTAATTTTAAATACTGTAGCAAATATAGTAGGGGCAGAACTTCCCGATACATGTACAGCAATTCACGAGTATACAACAATTCATACTTCTACACGTATGTTAATTGACCCGCAAGCTGCTGCAAATATTTTATGCGTACCTACAAGACTATCCGGTTTCTTTAGTACCGCAATCTCTGCCGGTTGGCAGTGGATGATTGCAGGTATAGGAACCAGCGCATTCACTGTACTTGTGGGGGTAGTATTCATATTATTATTTATATATAATATGTGGAAATTTGCTTTAATGGCTCTGGGTGTTATTATAGATTTATTTCTAGCCATTTTACTACTACCCTTTACTGCTGTAGCGGAAAGTATACAAAAAACATCTTACAAAGGCGTCGCTGGCAATATTTTTAATGGGTTCTTAGACCTTTTTAAAACTAGCTCTTTTTCATTATCTTCACAAATTAATCGTTTTATAAAAGCTGCTATTTATTTCGTATCTCTATCAATCGTTATTTCATTATGTACGGCTTTATTGTCCGGTACAATTAAAGCAAACCTTGCTGCCCAAATACCTACATTAGAAAATACAAATTTTATGATAATTTTATTAACAGGTTGTTTAGTAGCATATCTTGCAAATAACGCAGATAAAATCGCAAAAGATATAGGCGGTGACAAAGACGATAGTTTCGGAACAGATTTTGGTAAAAATATAACTAAACTTTGGCAAGGTGCGTACAAAAAAAGTAAAAATATTTTAAAAACAATCAAAGAAAGTAAAAAATAATATATATTGCATTTTTCTTAATCTATAAACTCTAAAAATTTGCTAGAAACTTTCTTTATTCCTTTTGTCTTAAAAGCAACAGTTAAAATATCTTCATTCTCTTCTATTATAACACCTCGCCCCATTTCAGTATGATTTACAAGTTTGCCAACTAAAGATCTATCTCTTTTAACTTCCGTATTAGAACGATGCTGATATAAATTTGAAACGCGACCATAAGAACGTGGCACCCCACCCTGAAAATCTAAATACTTATTATCCATTTCTGTTATAAATCTACTAGGTGAATTATATTGCCTTTGACCGAAAACACTTCGTGACATTGAATTAGTTATAATAACACGACGACGCGCACGAGTAATCGCAACATATGCAAGTCTGCGCTCTTCTTCCAACCCACCGTCATTTACAGCTTTTTCATTCGGGAAAATACCCTCTTCCCAAGCAGGTAAAAATACCGTGTCAAATTCTAAACCTTTTGCAGCATGTATAGTCATAATATTTACTGTATCAGAAGAATTGACCATTTCGTCAGAATCATTATCATCCGTCATCATCAATGCCGCATGTTCTAAAAATTCAGGCAAAGATTCATATTTGGATATAACGTTTGTTATTAGTTCTTTTATATTATCTAACCTATCAGATGCATCAACATCTTTTGAATCACGTAACATTTGAATATAACCAGAATCATTAAGCAATTTTTGCGCAACATTCATAGGTGCCATATCTTTCCAATCAAAATCAAACAAAGATAAAAAATCATCGGCATAAATACGTTGCTTGTTCGTAAGATGAGCTTTTTTTAACCCATCCATTAAAAAAGTATTAAAATCACGTAATGTGGAAATTGTCTTTTCTCCTATATGACGACTTGGTCTAGAAATTACCCGCATAAACGCTAAATCATCAAATGGGTATACTAATAAACGTAAATACGCTATTACATCTTTAATTTCTTTTCTATCATAAAACTTCTGTGCTCCGATCAATTTAAACGGTATTCCACGAGAAGTAAATTCTTCCTCGAACATTCGCGACAAACTTCCAGCTCTGATAAGTACCGCATAATTTGAAAATTTTTCTTCATCTTCTTTACGCATAATCGTTTCAGAAATTATACGTACTTCATCCCAGTCCGTAGGTAAAGTTAAAACATAGACTGGCTCGCCATTATTATTTTCTGCCTTGCTATATAAGTCTTTACCTAAACGCCCTTGATTATGACGTATTAAAGAATTTGCCGCACCTAAAATATTCGAAGTACTTCTATAATTTGTTTCCAGTCTTATTATCTGAGCACCACGAAATGTCTTCTCAAAATTTAGAATATTCTTTATCTCTGCCCCGCGCCACGAATATATAGATTGGTCATCGTCACCAACACAACAAATATTCGGGTAATCTACGCCTTTAGTTAATGATTCTAATAACTGCATCTGAGATTTATTAGTATCTTGAAACTCGTCAACCATAATGTACTTAAATTGTCTCTGATATTTACTTAAAACGTCCGGATATGTTTTAAACAATTCCAGTACCTTTAATATAATATCACCGAAATCGACAGCACCTAAACGAGATAATTCAGCATTATATGCGTATAATATTTTACCTGCAATCTCCGAAGTTTTTAATTCTGCCTGCACCCCTTTATCTTTTATTGCGGATATTCTTTCTACCCAATCACCGGGGTTAAAATCTTTTACATCCAAACCCATACTATTAAATACACTTTTTAAAACAGATTTCTGTTCGTCTTCTCCGTATATTAAAAAATCATTTCTTAAACCGATAATAGAAGCATTCGAACGCAGAATACGCAAACACATTGAATGAAAAGTTCCGCACCATATATCCCCAGCATACCAACCACCACCATCAGCAGCAAATGCAAATAATCTATTTTTCATTTCATTTGCTGCTTTATTCGTAAAAGTAAGAGCTAATATTTGCCAAGGTTGCGCAAAACCCCGATTTAAAATATATGCAATTCTCGTCGTTAAAACACGTGTTTTACCAGTTCCTGCACCAGATAACACCAGCAACGGACCTTCTGTCGTCTCAACGGCTTTTTTTTGTTCTGGATTAAGATTTTCTAGCATTAAATTCATCCGTCTATTATAATACACAAAGTTTAGTTATCAAAAAAATATTTTAACAGGAAAGAATATGAAACGTATCATCTGTTTTGACATAGAAACAACCGGCTTAGAGTACATGAAAGGTGACCGCTGCATTGAAATCGGTGCAGTTGAAATGATAGACGGGAGACTTACAGATAACTGCTTTCATGAATACATCAACCCAGAAGGGAAAATTATTCCTCCCGATTCATATATGGTTCATAAAATATCTAACGCCTTTCTAGAAGACAAACCCACTATGTCCACTGTTGCCCCAAAATTTCTAAAATTCATTTCCGACAGTCCTATAGTCGCACATAACGGTGCAGACTTTGACTTCCCTTTCATAAATTATGAATTATCCAAAATAGGTTTATCCCAGATTCCACGCGAACAACAGCTTGACTCCATTGTAATTGCAAGGAATCGCGTTTTCGGTCCAAAAAGCTATTCTTTGGACGCTTTAGCTAAATGGTATGGTGTACCTCTTACGGCACGCGCAGAAGCCCATGGCGCGTTAATCGATGCAGAAATTTTAGCAAAAGTTTTTAAAGAACTTGAAAATACAGCCCCTGCACCAGACGTTAACGAAATAATAGCTAAACAACACGAGGATTTTTTAAAACACCCTAAAATCGGTATAAATTTCCCACGTAGAAGTTTTCCTGCTCATGAAGATGAATTAAATGATTACAATGATTTTATGAAAAAATTAATGGCGTAAAAACTTAAATTTTAAACGCTCCAAAAGGAGCATTTAATTATTCACTTGTACCACTATCAACTTCTTCACATACATTATTTTTCATGGTAAATCCTGAATTACATACACACGTACCATAAGTATTACGCGTAGAATTATTGGGGCACGTTATTAAACAACTTGTTCCAAAAACCTCATACCCAGAAATACACTTACAATGTTCGTTTACATACTGCTTTTTATCATCTTCTGAACCTGCACTGTCTTTTGATGTCTTTGTATATATAGAATTATCCGGACACAATAGCGATTGATAAAACATTTCTGAAATACTTTCTATACATTCATCAGCATCACCATCTGGACAGCTGGTATTATCATTTGCAAATACCGCATAGGAACACGTCAAAGCAACGTTTCTACACGCTCCGCGCATTACATTATAAATACTATTAATACTTGCACTACTTGACCATGCATTAACCTGCGTTACCTGCTGATTATAACATGTCGCGATATCAACCATACAATTTGATGCATAGTCTGAAATAATTTGACGTTGCGCAGATAAAATATTTACCATTGCACGCTGTACGTAATTAACAACGACATCATTATAAGGTTTATAATTACCATTTGAATCGTAAGTATAATTCTGACATTTATCCAACACAGCACGGCATAAACCTTCATCTGTAACTTCCTGTTTAGTACCTATCTTCTGTAACAAATATTTTACTACGCAAGAACCATTATCCTTATCGTCTCCAGAACAAGTTTCTGGTGTTAACGAACTTGTTGTATAAGCTTCTGACAAAAACGTACTACTTATACTAGCATTATTATAATTTTCCATAAAATCTGTAATTTTTGTTATATCTTGTCCTAAAATAACCTCACCATTTTCGTCTATATAACGTTTAGTCGGGTCAAGACATTTTGTATAGTTAGAACCGCATACCATGTCATCCAACATACATGTTTCCAGTGCAGCTATACACCCTTTTGCATCATATTGATTTTTATTCTGCAAAACAGCAAGCCTTGCTTTCTGTAACATCAAATTTGCACTACGAACATTAGACACCAAAGTCTCATTCATCTTCGTCAAACCCTGTTCATAGGCAATACAGTCTTTATCTATAGCCAAATCATAATTACCCGTAATCTGATCTGTATTTGCCCCAGCTGCTTTACATTGCGTTAAAACCGTATTGCAGCGCTTCTTTGCCGCATTATATAAATCTGTACCACGCAAATTAGAAAAACTTGTCGTTCCTGTATTTAAGAAATCTAAACTGAAAATATCAGCCGTGTCAGAAGAAAAATCTAAATCCAAATCTAAACCACTAAAGGCATTTGAAGAATAAGAAGTACTACTTGTAGGATTCTTTATTAAACTTTCTATTTCATCTAACATGTTTCTTGTTTCGCTTGTATCCACAGCTCCAGATAGTGCTTCTTCCGCTTCCGTTTCATTCATTATTGCCCTTATTTCATCTGCGGATAAACCTACATAACGTATTCGCTGAGCAACTTCGTTTAATTGAGTATTTGCATCTTTTACAGCTTCTTCAACTTTCGTATAACTTGATAAATTTGCAGAACAAGAACACCGTTTCTGGTTAGCATCTATTACGGAACAAAATTGATCCATACAATCATTATATTGCTGTTGGCACGATTGATTTAAATTCGCGGTCTGCTCTAAACGACTTTTTGCCTGTTCTATCGTCTCTGAGGTTGCAACCGTATCAGCGGAAGTCGTTGCACGTGACTGAACTGCACGAACTTCGCTAGATATATTAGAGCCCGTTTGAACATCAGTACCTGCAATTGTTGCCCTACCACCGACTTCTGCAGTAGACGGTCGCAAAGTTAAACCTGCACGACGTATAGCAGGATTATTATTTATACTTGCCGCGCTAACCCTAGCATTACGACCAACTGTATTTACCGTAGCCTCTAAGTTATCACGTGCCGTATTAGATTCTGAAGCACTAACAGACCTAGAAACTGTAACAGAATTAACTTTATTACCAGAAGATGTTCTTTTTGTTTCTGTCACCCCATTACCGCTACTACTTAAATCCAAAACCCTGGAACCACTTCTTACAACAGCGTCATTATCAGAAGAAACGTCTTTATTATTTGAAATCGTAGAACGCCCTACAACACTTCGTGAATTGGTTTGAGTCCTAGTACTTGCCTTAGAAGAATCATTAGTATTAGCAGCAGGTACTGCACGTGAAATATTAATACCACCATCTGCAAATGCAAGCGGCGTTAATAATAACGACAAGAAAAAACCAACACAAAGTCTTTTCATCTTTCTGATTATTATATCACAATGTACAAATTCAGAAAAGATGATTTTTAAAATTTTTATTAAAAAAAAAGCGCTATCAGCGCTTTTTTTAATTTATTCGGCATCTTCTGGAATAACGGAAACAGTTTTTCTGTCGCCTATACCCTTTTTAAATTTAACAACACCAGCAATCTTTGCAAAGATTGTATGATCTTTACCCATTCCAACATTCTTTCCTGGATGTACAGATGTACCACGTTGACGGATAATGATATTACCTGGAATTACACGACTGCCACCAGATTTCTTAACGCCTAATCTGCGTCCTGCAGAGTCGCGTCCGTTGGTTGTTGCCGAACCAGCTTTCTTATGTGCCATAATTAAACTCCTTTAATTTCTGATTATTCTGATTTATACACCAGAAATTAACCTTTGATTTCCGTTATCTTCAAAACAGTAATATACTGACGATGACCGTGCGTACGACGATAATTCTGACGACGCTTTTTCTTGAAAACCAAAACTTTGTCAGTACGTTTCTGTTCTAAAACCTCTGCAACAACCTTGGCACCTTCAACGAAAGGCGCGCCAACTTTGTCACCAACCATTAATACTTGGTCAAATTCAACTTTACCTTCGGCATTCAGTTTTTCAACTTTTACAATATCCCCCGCCTGAACGCGATATTGTTTACCACCGGTTTGAAAGATTGCAAAATTGCTCATTTTCTTTCTCTTTGCTATTGTTCTGGTTATGTTTTGTCTAAAAGTTTCTACAAAAATAACATTTTTTATAAAAAAGTCAAGCCTTTTGCATAAATTTTTCTACAAAATAAATAATTTATAAAAAATTAAAATAAAAAACCGCCTGTTTGGGCGGTCCTTCATCTTTTTAACTACATCAATTTCCAGAATCTGCACGTTTCCATGTACGTATTGCTTCTACACCATTATTCAGCAAGCACTGTTCACGTAACGCAGCAGAATTGCAATTTTCCGCTTCTGTATCTAAGCATAATGGCGTTTCTGGATCAACCGTACCGGCACCGTTTACACCGTTCAAGATTTCG
>CALXMZ010000028.1 GCA_944389645.1 uncultured Alphaproteobacteria bacterium | reverse complement strand
CTGATTATTTAACAGAAGATATTCGTCGTGATAATATGGGACGCTTGATACCAGCAGAAATGCCTGAAGGTATTTTCGTTGCAGGTGATGTTCAGTCAGAACTAAAAATGCAAATCGCAACAGCTGTAGGAACGGGGTGTAGTGCAGGTATGGACGCAATTGCATATTTAAATTCACGTGGTTAATAAAAAGGTCTGTTTTTCAGACCTTTTTATTTTTTCCCAAAGTGTTTTTTTAGAATTTCATATGCGGCAGAAATTTTTGTAAATTCTGTTGTTGCTTTATCTTTTTCAGATGCTGTGTCTGGGTGATACTTTTTTGCAAGTGCACGATATCTTGCAGAAATTTCACGCCACGATGCACTTATCGGTAATTCAAATGTTTTTAGCGCAGATATTACATTCGTTGGTAGTTTGCTTTTAGTAGGCATTTTATCGAATATACCGCGCCCAGTTATGAATTCGTTTAAGAACTTTACATATTCAGCTTCGTCTGAATTTGCTTTGTTTTTGTCTTTAAGCGGTGCACCAAATGTTTGACGTTCCCAATCTGCTTCTATTTCTTCTGGGGTCATATCTGCATAATAATTCCAATTCTTATTATATTCTGCAGCGTGTTCTTTGCAGAAAAACCAATAATCTTTTAGCTCGCGCGTTTTGGGGGCACGACAAGTCCCGGCTTTGTTACAGCCTGGATGATCGCATTTCTTTATCATATGTCAGATTCCTTTTGATGTCCTAAAGGATGATAGTTCTGTACTGTTTCACGTAGTTTTTCTGGTAATACATGAGTATATATCTGCGTTGTAGATATATCCTCGTGACCAAGCATTGTTTGAATTATACGTAAATTTGCGCCCCCCGCAAGAAGGTGAGAAGCAAAAGAATGACGCAGAACATGTGGGCTTACGCGATGAGGGTCAATGCCCGCAAGAACAGCACATTTTTTCAGAATTTTAAAAAATCCGTCACGGGTTATATGCCCGTCTTTCCCGCTAGATGGAAATACATATTTTGATTCTTTATCATCACGAATTGATAACCACTTTTCTAACGTATGTCGTGCTCGTTCATGTATCGGTACCATACGTTCTTTTGCGCCTTTACCATGAATTAACAATTTATTACCTAAATACGCGCTTATAGGCAATTCACATAATTCTGAAACGCGTAAGCCAGATGCGTATAATAATTCTATCATCGCACGAAGACGAACCGAGTTCTTTATGTCCCCAGCAGATGATATTAGTAGTTCTATTTCTTCAACCGATAAAAATTTGGGTAATGTTCGCGTCCTTTTCGGAATTTCTAAATTAGCAGCAGGATTTTCAGTTATTATTTTTTCTAACATTAAAAATTTATAAAAACCCCGTAATGCACTAGCTTTCCTAGCAACAGAAGAGGCTTTATCTGGCAGGTTTGATAAATATGTTTGTATGTCTATGCTTTTAGCATTCATCAAACCACCAGATATGTTTTCATCTGCATGTCGCAAATCACTTAGGTAACTTTCTAACGTTTTCTGACTGCGCCCCTTTTCTGCAGATAGGGATTCTAAAAATATGTCTATATAATTCATGGGTATAGCACTATCTCTGTTACGTTCTGAGAAACAGGAAATGATATTATCATTAATATTATTAATAATATAAGCAAACCATATATTATTATTTTTTTCCTAGTTGTTTTTTTCTTGCGAATTGGCATTCCCCGTCCTTTTTGTTTTTTATATTGTGTCAAAACTTGCAATAAACGCACCGGCAGCAGCTATAATTATAAGCGGAGGTGCGATAATGGCTAGTAATGGCGGAATGGTACCAGTTGACCCAAGTGCGTTAAACATATTTGTTATAAAGTATACGGCAAAACACGTTATTATACCAGTGCTAAATTTTAAACCAAAACTGTAATTTCTTCGTTGCTTTGTTTGAGAAAAAGCAACCCCCAATGTAGCCATAGCTATCATCGTTAAAGGAAGAAATAGTAATGTCCAAAATTGAACAAGATGACCGCGTACGGGTACACCAATTGACTGCATTTTTTTGATAAATTTCGGTAAATTCCAGAAAGATATTTGATCTGGTTGTAAATATCTGTCTAGTACGGTTTGTGGATTGAGTAGTGTATCAATATGCCAATCTATTGTCTGAGGAAGTGCGTTTTTATCCCATGTTTTTGCTTTGGTTGCGTCTAAACCAGATTCTGATAGCGTTAAAGTTTCTGCTTCTACACGCTGAGTTAATTTAAACGTTTTATCTTGTATGTATACTGTAGCCCGTTCAAATAATAAAATATTACCTGATTTATGCATTCCTTTTGCATTCATTGTTATATAACCATTATCAGATGACTCGCGTAACCATATTTTGTCATCAATTAAAACTAAATGGTCAGGCGTAATATTTTTTTCGTTTAAACCGACTGAATAAGGGTTTATTAATGTTGTGGCAATTATGCCGATTAAAGCTGCCCCCAATAAAAAGGGTCTTGCCATTTCATATGGGGATAATCCTGCGCTGGCAATAATTATTTTTTCGCTAGATTTTGTCAGGTTGTATGAAGCAAGTAAGGTACCCATAAAAACAGCTAATGGTAAAAATAATGGTACGTATTCTAATAAACGAACCCATGTTTCATATAATGCGTCTATCATAGTAGGATTTGAAGGTAAGCGTTCTACAAATGTTACAGCCATTATTATACCACATACAACTAACATAACTAACCCAAAGCTAGAAAAAAAGCGGCGCATTAAAAATTTATTTAATATATTAAACCTAAACATAATTAAAATACCTACCAAGTAATTAGAAAAGTATAACTTGTTAATTTGATAATTGCAAAATTAAAATGAATACTTATAATTTTGGTACAATTATAGATAGGATTTGTAAGATGGAAAAAAGACCGATTTCAAGAGCTGGTTTTGATGAACTCATTAAAGAATTAAAAGATTTAAAAGAAGTTCAGAGACCTGATATATTAAAAACTGTACAATGGGCACGTTCTTTAGGTGATTTATCTGAAAACGCCGATTATAGTGCCGCAAAGGAAAAACAACGTCAAATAGATAAACGTATACAATTTATCGAAGACGTCATAAATAATGCTACGATAATAGATGTAGATTCTTTATCTGGTGATCGAGTGGTGTTTGGCGCGCGCGTTATCGCAGAAGACGAAGATGGAAATAGAATGCAGTGCAGAATTTTATCTGATATTGAATCTGATGGTAAACAAGTCATTTCTTGTACTTCTCCGGTGGGTCGGGCTTTAATAGGTAGATGTGTTGGTGATACTTGCGTAGTAAAATTGCCTAGCGGTGAAAAAGAATACGAAATTTTAGAAGTAAAATTTAAGGATTAAGTTTTCATGTCAGTGCGCGTTCTCCCAGATTTTTTAGTGAATCAAATCGCTGCAGGTGAAGTGGTAGAGCGTCCGGCAAGCGTCGTTAAAGAATTAATTGAAAATTCTTTAGATGCTGGGGCCGATCAAATCATTATAGATGTAGTTGATGGAGGAAGAACGTTAATTTCTGTTATGGATAATGGTTCAGGAATGTCACGGGCTGATTTAGAAAAGAGTATCACAAGACATGCCACTTCTAAATTACCGGATGATGATTTATTAAATATTAATTTTATGGGTTTTCGGGGTGAGGCGTTACCTTCTATTGCTTCTGTTTCAGATATGACTATAGATACTTGTAATGGATCGGAAGAAAATGGCTGGTATTTAGATTGTGCAACAGGTGATATTAGACCTTCTGATTGGGAAACAGGAACAAGAATAAAGGTTAAGAATTTATTTTCAAAAACTCCTGCTAGGTTAAAGTTTTTACGTAGTGATCGTGCAGAAATGATTTCTGTATTAGATGTCGTAAAACGTCTAGCTATGGCGCGCCCTGATGTCGGTTTCGTTTTAAATAATAAATGGCGTTTCCCCAAAAATCAGGATATGGCGGAACGTATCGTCGCAGTTATGGGTGATGATGTGCGTGGACGTATGTTGGAAGTAAACGCCGACTCTTCTGCAAACAAATTATTAAGAATTCGTGGCTTTATCTCTGAGCCGACTTTGCGTCGTGCATCATCTGTTGACCAGTATCTGTTTGTAAATGGTAGACCCGTTAAAGACAAGGTTTTGGTAGGCGCTTTGCGGGCAGCATATATGGATGTTATGCATGCGCGCGAATTCCCGCTATGTGCATTGTACCTTGATTTAGAACCACGAAGTGTGGATGTAAATGTATCTCCTGCAAAGACTGAAGTACATTTTTTAGAACCTTCTCATGTTAGAAATTTTATTGTTAAAAATATTCGTAATGTTTTGGCACAACCTTTGAAGGAAAAAGATAGCATAAGTTCGTCAATTTTTTCTTCTGCTTTACATAGCACGTCAAAATCAAATTTTGACGCCAGCAATCGAATGCAGTTCCCATTACCCAATAGATTTGCACCGGATATTGCTTTTATGTTTAAAACCGCAATAAAAGATGGAGCAAGTGGGGGGCAAACAGAAAAAATTGATCTTACTGTAGTTTGTGAAGATAATAAATCTGAAACTGACTTACCTTTGGGACGTGTTATAGGGCAGGTGGGTAATAAATATATTTTAGCACAAAGTGGTGAAAACTTAGTAATTGTTGATCAACATGCTGCTCATGAACGTATTACTTATGAAAAGTTGCGAAAATATGAGATAAAGGTACAACCTTTGTTAACACCTATTGTTGTAAATATGCGTATTGAAGATGTCGAAGCTGTTTTATCTATAGCAGATGAAATGAAAAAGTCCGGAGTAAATATTGATTCTTTCGGTGATGATGCAATTGCCATTTTTGAAAAACCTGCAGATTGGGATTTGAATTGGGCTGATTTATTGCATAGTATAGCAGATGAAGTTCGCGAATATGGACATTCTTCTCAATTATGTGAACGATTACATTTGAAATTGGCTAATTATGCGTGCCATCATAGCGTAAGAGCAGGACAAAAATTGGATTTTAATCAAATGGATACTCTTCTTCGGGATATAGAAAAAACTATGCGCGGGGCAGAGTGTAATCATGGTAGACCAGTTTATAAAATGATACCATTTATAGAAATTGATTCATGGTTTGAACGTGTCTGATTTTTCTGGGATTAAAATAACAATTTCCTTTACATAATTGGCTTTTTTTACTATTCTGAAGCCATAAAAAATAAATAAGGAGAAAAATAATGGAAGAAACAGCAGTCGTTGATAATGTCACACAAACAACAGCACCTTCTGGTGATTGGACCGGTTTATTGTTGTACTGCGTTGTTGTCTTTGCCATCATTTATTTGTTTATGGTAAGACCAAATAAAAAACGTATGGCAGAATATCAGAAAATGTTAGACTCTTTAAAAGTCGGTAATAGAGTATTAGCTGCAGGTATATATGGTACAATCAAGAAAGTAAATGAAACTACTATTGAAATGGAAATCGCGAAAGGCGTTGTAATAGAAGTAAATAAAAACGCAGTAGCAAATGTTGAATAAAAAGGTTTAGGTATGTTTAAAAAGTTGGCAATAATTTTCGTTGCTGTATTTGGGGTATTGTTAGCAGTACCGACTATGTTTCCAAAATTGGCACCTTATTTTCCTTCGTGGATCCAACCGATTTCGTTGGGCTTGGATTTGAAAGGGGGGGCACAACTTTTGTTGGAAGTTGATACAGATACCATGTTTCGTGAAAAAGGTATGCAATTATACGATGAAGTCAGAACTACTTTGATTGATCGTGATAAAGGAGTAATACGTTTTTCTAATCTTAAAAATAACGACGGCGTAGTTTCTCTGGTCGTTCGGGAAGAATCAGAAATATCTGATGCTAAAGGAAGATTAAAAAGCGTATTTGGTGATTCTGTTGATATTTCTTCGGATGGTAAAGTAATCTCTCTGGCGTATTCTGATAAAGCAAAATCAGAAATGTTGCAAGATGCTTTGACGCGTAGCATAGAAATTGTAAGACGGCGTATCGATGCTTTGGGAACGAAAGAACCATCTATTCAAAGTCAGGGGGGTAAATATATTTTGATACAGTTGCCGGGTGTTGATAACCCTGAACGCATAAAAGAACTTATCGGGCAAACGGCTAAAATGACTTTTCATTTGGTTAATGAAAATGTTACTCAGGATCAAATAGAGTCTGGTCGTGCACCAAAAGGTACTGAATTCCTTCCTTTTATGGATGCGCCCAATCAGAAAATACCCGTTTATACGCGTATAGAGGTGTCGGGTGAGTCTTTAAAAGATTCTCAGGCTGTGTTTGATCAAAATAATATGCCCGTCGTTACAACAAGTTTTGATGCTACGGGTGCTCGTAAATTTGCAAAGCTTACAACAGAACATGTAAATGAACGTTTTGCAATCGTTTTAGATGGTAAGGTATTATCTGCGCCTGCTATTCGAGAACCCATACCAGGTGGTCGCGGACAGATTTCAGGTGGTTTTTCTTTGCAGGAAGCGAAAGATTTAGCGGTGCTATTGCGTAGCGGTGCTTTGCCGGCTCCGTTGCAAGTTATAGAAGAACGTACCGTTGGTGCCGGTTTGGGGGCAGATACAATCGCTGCGGGGAAAATCGCTTCTTTGGCTGGTATGATCTTTATAATGATTTTTATGATATTCTGTTATAGGGCTTTCGGGGTAATCGCAAGTTTTGTTCTAATCGTTAATTTAGCTATGATTATAGGTATTTCTGCACTGCTGGGGGCAACCCTTACATTGCCCGGTATTGCTGGTATCGTATTAACATTGGGTATGGCTGTTGATGCTAATATCTTACCGTTCGAAAGAATTCGTGACGAAATAAAAGAAGGGGCTACTCCGTTGCGTGCCGTAGAAGCGGGTTTCCATCGCTCTATGAAGGCAGTTATGGACGGAAATTTAACTAATTTAATTTGTTCTTTGGTTTTGTTCCAGTTCGGTGCAGGACCAATTCGTGGGTTCGCAGTAACTTTATCAGTCGGCGTTCTAACGACTTTATTTACTTGTGTTTCTTTGTCTAAAGTAATTATTGACTGGTATATGAACGGTAAAAATAAAAAAATCGGATACGTAAAAAATAAGTAAAGGGTTAGCGTTATGAAATTGAAATTTATGAAGTATCGTAAATTGTCTTATTGGCTTTCGGGCTTATTGGTTGGTTTGTCTATTTTGTCTCTGGCAACGCGCGGGTTAAATTATGGTATAGATTTTGCCGGTGGAATTTCTATGGAAGTAACACCAGTTTCGGCAAATTATACCATTGATAAAATGCGTCACGATTTAGCAGAATTTAACCCAGAATTACAATCCATTGATAATAATAGAGCCATTTTAGTTCGCGTTGGTTTACCAAAAGGGGCAACTGATGCACAACAGAATCAGAAAGTAGCAGAAATAAAAAATATACTAGGAGATAATGTTCAATATTCTCAGGTACAAATAGTGGGACCTAAAATAGGCGGTGAACTCGTAAGAGGTGGAATATTAGCTGTATTATTTTCGTTCGTGTTAATGGCTATATATGTCTGGGTAAGATATAGGGGGGGGTATGCTGTCGGTTCGTTTGTATCTCTGGTTCTAGATTTCATTATAATGTTCGGATTTTTCTCTATTACAGGTTTGGAGTTTAATCAGACATCTATTGCTGTGATTTTAATGGGGGTCGGTTATTCTATTAATGATAAGGTTGTAAATTATGATAGAATAGAAGAAAATATAAAAAAATATCATAAAATGCCCATGTCTGATTTAATTGATTTATCTGTAAACGAGATGTTGCGTAGAACCATTATGACCGGGGTTTCAACAATATTGGCTATGGCAGCTTTATACTTGTTTGGCGGGGTTATGTTACAAGAATTTGCAATATCTATGACTTTTGCTGTAATAATGGGTACGATAACAAGCATTTACGTTTCAAACGTAATTTTGTATCACTTTAACCTTCGTGATAATGAAGGAAAATAAAAAGTTCTTGGTTTAGGTTTTATACCGAAGCGTAAAGGAGGGTAAAATGAGATTCTTAAACTTCGTTTTATATGCTTTTTTAGCTTTTGGTATAACGCCTGTATATGCAGAAAGTTTGTTTTTTGAAGATGAACCTGTTCAAGATGGGTTGAATGTTTTTGAGGTTTCTGAAAACTTTGCTGATATTTATAAAAAGTTAGACGGTGTTAGCTGGGGGGGAAAAAATATAAACGTTGCAATAGAAAACCTTGAAAATTTAAATGTTGATGCTCATATTGCTGCAACAGACGAACGAATCGTCCTTGTTTGGAAGGATGCTATCATTGCAAATTATCCGAAACCTAAAAGTGGCGATTGGAATGGGTTCGGAGAAATTACAACAGCCTTGGTTTTGCATTTGCGTGCAAAAGATCCGGTGCTTCGTAATGCTAGTGAAAGTGAAATGTACCAGATGGTTGTAGATAGTCTTATACGTGGTATAGATGAAAATGGAAGATATATTTATTCCAAGACAGCAGAGATAAATGAAAATGGTAGAATATTGACCAGTGTAGGTTTAGAAGGAAAACGTGATGAACGTGGTAATTACCGGGTCGTTGGTATTTATAAAGATTCTCCTGCGGATATTGCTGGTATTAAAAATGGTGATTTAATTACAGAAATAAACGGTGAAAAAGTTGCTAATTTTTCAGAAGGTGATTTATTTGCTGTGATGTCTGGTTTTAATTCTGGAACATCAAAGTTGAAGTTATTAACGCCGTCGGGTAATAAAGATGTCGTTTTACGTCGTGCAACAATAATTCTTGCTGATGCAGATGTCGTTCATCGTAGTAACCCAGAAACAGGTGGAATTTTGGAAATAGTGGTACATAAAATATCAGATAATACGGTTGCAATTGTAAATGAGGCTTTGGCGAAATATGAAGATGTTTCAGGTATAGTTTTAGATTTAAGAGCCACAACTGGTGACGATGAAAAATCGGCCGCAAAATTATCTGGGTTATTTATCGGTGAAAAACCGATTTTAAGGATAATAGAAACTGCAAAAGAAGAAGTGGAAATTGTACCTTCGGGTAACGCTGTTACAGAGGTTCCTGTCGTCGTTCTTGTTTCTAATATGACTAGGGGTACTGCAGAAGCTGTCGCTGCAGCTTTTTATGAATATGAACGTGGGGTACTTGTGGGAACGCCAACTGCTGGTAATGCAAGAATCGCAACAAGAATAGATTTAGATAATGGGGGGGCTTTGGAGTTATTAAATAAATCTATTAAATCCGGTAATGGGAAAATTATAGACGAAAGAGGTGTATTCCCAATAGTTTGTTTATCTAATATACGTTCTTCTTCACAACAAAATGCATTTTTCTTGAACGTTATAAATAATGATTTTAATATAAAAGACTTTAATAAAGATGATTCAGTTCCTGTAAGTGATATAAAAAAAGGTTGCCCTAACATTGTTAGCGGTAAAGATGAAGATTCTTTGGCGATAGCTGTGGCAGTTAAAATATTAACAGATAAAAAAGTATATGATAAACTTATAGCAGAATAATTTCTTATAACGGGGTAGAAATGTTTTTAACGCAAGATAACAAAATAAAATGGAAACTTTTAGGTCGTTCTGGATTGGTTTGTTTGGGCTTAGTTTTGCTGGGAATAGTCTGGTTTGATAAACCTGTTTTCTTGTTCCTTAGAAATTTTGATTGTGGTTTATGGCAATTGTTTAACGTTCTATTTGATGCTAAAAATTGGTTGCTGGTTTCTGCCATTACTATACTTTTATTTTATTTAAAAAAGATTATGAAATCAAAACCAGTTTATAAAAATAAAAGTGATAAATTTAGTTTGTACGTTTTTTGTAAAGATTTATTTTATAAAATTCATAATAGTTATGCGTTCTATGTTTTCTGTTCGGTTCTAGCGGCAAGCCTAGTAGGTAAAATATTGAAAATTTTAATAGGAAGAGCAAGACCAATTTTTTATGAAGCATTAGATATGACCGGTTTTTTCCCGTTTTCTACGGATTGGGCTTTTAATTCTATGCCGTCTGGACATACGTTCGCTTCGTTCGCTGGTTTGGTGATGATCGGTTTGTTGGCTCCTAAAATAAAGTGGTTTACATGGTCTTTAGCAATCGTTATCGGTTTGTCTCGTGTATGTTTCGGTGCTCATTGGCCGACGGATGTAATCTTAGGAGCTTTTATAGGTATGGTTGCCGCAGATTTAGTTAAAGCTGCTTTAAAGTATAAAACTTCGGATAATAGTAAGTAATTTATAAAAAATCTAAATACTAACATATTTAGATTTTTTATGATAAAATACACAAAATGAAAAAAAATTCTAATTTTTTACCAGAAAGAGTTTCGGGGGCTCTTAAAATCTTAATAAAACGTATATTCGGTATCGTTTTGTTAGTTTTGGCTTTTTGGACGA
This sequence comes from uncultured Alphaproteobacteria bacterium, assembly GCA_944389645.1. Classification (GTDB taxonomy): domain Bacteria; phylum Pseudomonadota; class Alphaproteobacteria; order Rs-D84; family Rs-D84; genus Enterousia. The sequence continues at coordinate 6,260 of CALXMZ010000028.1, read as the reverse complement.
TAATAGCTTTATTTACTCATAACCCTTATTTAGATGGTTTCGCTGTTTCAAGTACTTTTGGAAATCAATCTTATATGGGGCAATTAGTCGCTGTATTTAAGTTTTCTATAGGATTTATACCATCTTTATTTGTTTTCTTGTGCTTGATTAGATGGGGTATTACAAACGTTGCTTGTCGTAATGAAGAACAACCTATAGAATATAACATACTAAAGTTTTTTGTAACTTTGTGTTTCGGAGTAATCGGATTTGGTTTGATTGTTCCGTCTTCTACATTTGGTGGTTTGGCAGGAGCCGTAGCCGCAACAGATGTTTCCAATTTGGTTGGTAATTGGACTGTTTTAATAGCTGTTATATCTTTGGGAATATTCTTTTTTATGATGGCTGGTTTATTACATATAAAGTGGAAGTATATTAAAAATGCCGCTTCTGTTTTGGGAAAAATGTTTCATTGGTTGTTATCTATATTCCATTTAACTAAAGTTGAATATCAAGAAGATTCTGAAATCGAAACAGAAGAGGATTATGAAGATCCTTCTGAAGATGAGGAAATAGAAAAAACTGTTAACGTAAGAAATACAAAGAAAAAGAATCGTAAAATCGTAAAGAAAATAGCAAATGTTGATGATACCGAATTTGTTTATGAATTACCCGATCCTGCCTTTTTAGAAAGGTCTAGTTTTGGTAAAAACGTCGTTACCCCTGAATTAAAACGTAATGCAACTGCAATGGAATACCATTTTGCAGAATATAACGTTCGTGGGCACGTCGTCGGGATAAGACCAGGCCCGATAGTGACTTTATACGAATTTATGCCAGAAAGTGGCGTAAGAATGGTCGATATTAATAAAACTGTAAAAGATATGACGCGCGCAATGGCCACTGAAAATATACGTATTGCTCATATTCCCAGTACGCAGTTAATCGGCGTGGAAATGGTAAATTTAAATCGTCAAACGGTTAGATTCCAATCGTTAGTTGATAACGATACTTTTATTAATTCTAAATATAGAATACCGTTAGCTTTAGGTGTTGATATCGGTGGTAACCCGATGTATTTTGATTTAGCTAAAATGCCGCACGTCTTGATCGCAGGTCGTACAGGTTCTGGAAAGTCTGTCTTTGTGCAGTCTATAATAATGTCTATTCTTTACCATTTTACGCCAGATAAATGCAAATTGATGATAATTGATCCTAAAGGCGTTGATTTTACTTTGTGGGATAATATACCTCATTTGATTACGCCTGTTTTAACAGACGCAAATGCGTCGGTTAATGCGCTAAAATGGTCGGTAAGAGAAATGGAAGAACGTTATAAAAAACTGCAGTTGTTAGGTGTTCAAAATATAGAAGGTTATAACGAAGCAGTTGCTAAAAAACGTGATAAAGGTGAAAAAATAACTCGTCAAGTGGCCGTTGGTACCGATCCAGAAACAGGTGAATTAGAATTTGAAACACAGGAAGTAGATTTATCTGATATGCCGTATCTAGTTGTGATTATTGATGAGGTTGCTGATTTAATGTCTGTTGCACGTAAAGAAGTAGAAGCTTGCGTACAACGATTGGCTCAGAAAGCTCGCGCAGCAGGTATACATCTAGTAGCTGCAACCCAAAGACCCGATACTTCCGTTATTACAGGAGTTATAAAAGCTAACTTCCCGACACGTATTTCTTTCCAAGCAAGAAGTGCGATTGACTCTATGACGACATTAGGTGAGAAAGGTGCAGAACAATTACTCGCTTGTGGTGATATGTTATTCAGTGAAGCTGGACGTGTACCCGTTCGTATTCATGGGGCTTTTATTGAAAATACGGAAATTAATAAAGTTGCTGACTTTTTAAGAGAGCAGGGGACTCCAGATTACGTGGATGGTATAACAGAAAGTGAAGAAATTTCTTCCGGTGCGAGTTTGTCTGTAATCGGAAACGGAAACGCTAAAGCCGATAAAGATGCAGATTTATATACTCAGGCTAAAGAATATGTATTACGAGATAAAAAACCGACTATTTCTTATATACAAAGAAGATTAGGGGTCGGTTATAATAAGGCGGCCGGTTTTATGGAGCGAATGGAAGAAGAAGGTATCGTTAGCCCACCAGATGCAAATAACAAAAGGCATATTTTGTAAATACTTTTTATTGTTTATAAGGCTATAGTTTTTCTTTAAAATTTAAGATTTAAACTTTTTTGTGGGCTTTTTTTATGGTATAATCTTTCAAAAAGGAGTTTTTATGACAAAAAAACAGTTTTTATCGGTTGTATTAGGTTTCTTTGTATTGCCTATATCGTCGGTTCTTGCAAACACAAATTTCGGCGCAAGAGCAGGTTCAAGTGTCGATTTGACGGGACAACCCGCTGTTCGTGAAAGAACGCAAGTAAATTATGAGAAATATGAAACTCGTACATCTACAAAGACTTATGATCAGAAAGATGAAAGCAATTTATATTATACTCAACCGGCTAACCGTAGTCAGATGTATAAAGATTATACGACTAATACGAACGCATCAAAAACAGTTCGTACTTCAAGATCAGAAAATTACAGAAGCGAATTAAAAAGAAAATATTATCTGGCTCATCCGTTCTTTCAACCTTTACAGGGGGATTTCGGTTCAGTAACAGACGTATCTTATGTTAATAGTTCTTATGATCTGATGTTAACCCCATTAGATAATGTAACTTTATCTGATTCAAATGGTAAGTGGGATATGAAGCAATTTTCAATAAAAGAAGATTTTAGTTATGGTATAACAGATAGAATTGCTGTTATAGCAATGATAAAATATGATATGTCTGATTATAAGTTTGATTGGGCTTCTGCACCAGACGATTCAATGGAAGATGATGGGTTTAATCTATTTGGATTAGGAGCTCAATGGCGTTTCATAGATAATGAAAAATGGATCGCAACTTTATCTGGTTATTATCAATATCAAGATGATGTTTCAAACAACTTCATTTTAGATTTGAAAGGAGGGTATAAAGTTGGAACTTCTACAATATACGGTTTGTTGCATGGTTGGTATGTAAATTTTGATGGTAACGCTTATGGTAACGGTATAGAAGGGCTAACAGAAAGCGGTGATAAAGCAAATATGTTCTTAGCTTATGATACGAACGTTGAAAACGTTTTTTATGTGGAAGCGGGACTTGGTATATTCAGCGTGTTGGATGAGGATTGGACTTTGAATTTTGAAGCTTTATTCGGTGATTATGATTGGCATAATCAAGCAAGTTTAAAAGCTGCTATCGGGTGGCAGCCTAATGATTGGATGGCTTTGAATTTGTATGCAAAAACCGCAGTATATGATTCTGCTGACGGTAAAAATTTATCTTTCTGGGGGACGGATAGTAATACTGGGGATTTCTTACAAATGGGAACCGCAAATATAGATAATTATTCAGAGACATACGTAGGATTACAGGCAATATTTTCTTTTTAAATAAATAATAACCATTCAGAACTTTTTAAGTTTCTGGATGGTTATTCTTATATATCATGGGGGAGATGATGCATAAATTTTTTTCGGTTTTTTTATCTTTTATGGTTTTGGCCGCATTTTACGATAATGAAGTAAAAGCGAATACTTTAGATTATGATACTTCTGATCCGTTGTTTCTATTGAAAATGGAAGATGTTTTATCTCAGACGTCGTTAACTTATTGGGATAACGTTCTACGTCTGGGACAGGATTTTTCTTATGGTTTAAATAATAGGTTAAGTATTGCAGCAAATGTTCATTATCAGCAAGATTTTGATGGTTCTGAAGATGGTTTTTCTAGTATTGATTTAGGAGGAGTGTATCGCGTAGGTTTGGCCGATGGAAATAGCGCACATATAATTTCTGATATTTTGTTCGGGTTGAAATTTGGTGGTAGTTCTCATGTTCGTACGCCTTATTTTGCAGATTCAACATATTATGCAGGGTATAGGTTTGGACGTCAGTGGGCAGGTGTAACTTTGGCCGCAACGATAAAATCTAGCTGGATTTTTGATGACGTGCGTGGGATGGCTTATATAGATTTTGTCCCAGAAGCTTATTTTAGAGTAAATCCAGATTGGCGTCTTGGAGCACAGTTTATGTTGCGAAAGGCAACTAACCCTCATTATGATCAAGAATGGTTGGGGGGAAAGATTGTTAGACAATATGGGCGTACTCAGTATATAGGACACTTGGATTATGAATTTGAAAGTAATGAGTTGCAGGTCGGTGGTCAGGTTAATATTTTATTCTAATATCTGATACCATTGTGAGATAGAAAATCACAGTGGTATTTTTCTGTTTATATTCGTTGACTTTTTTTGTTTTTGTGCTATAGATTTTACCCATGATGAATGAAAAGATTATTTTTGTATTCCCAGGGCAGGGTGTTCAGTATGTTGGTATGTGCAAAGAATTATTTAATGAATTTGCGGCAGTTAGACATACTTTTGAGGAAGTATCTGATATTTCGCATAGAAATATTGCAAATATTTGTTTCGAAGGACCAAGAGAAGATTTAAATAAACCAGAAAATACTTCTTTGGGGACATTTGCTCATTCGGTGTCAATTGCAAGATTGATAGAAGAAAAGTTAGGGGCACCTTTGTATGATGTTGCTTATGCGATTGCTGGGCATTCTATGGGGCAATATTCTGCTTTGCATTGCGTCGGGAGTATTTGTATGGAAGATGCAGTTCATTTGTTGTCTGCTAGGGCTTCTTATATGTCTATGACAAATCAAGAGGGTGGGGGTATGGCTTGCATTGTAGGACTTTCAAAAGAAGATGTAGAACTTTCTTTGTTAGCAGCAAGTGGTCTGGGATATGTTGACATTGTAAATTATAATTCTAAAGATCAATTTATAATAAGTGGGCAGAATAAAGCTTTGGATGCTGTTATTTTAAGAGCTGTTGATAAAGGTGCAAAAATAGCTAAACGTTTAAATGTTTCTGTTCCGGCTCACTGTGCATTAATGCAAAATGCAGAGTTCTTATTACGTAAACGTTTAGAAACAATACAGATTGAACCGCCTAAAACTAATTGGTTTTCAAATCAGACTGCGAATGTTATGGTAAAACCATCAGATGTAAAAGATGCTTTGTCTGATCAAATGACTCATGGGGTACGCTGGTTGGAAATAATGGAAAAATTTCCTGTTTATAATATTACGCGGGCTTATGAATTAGGACCAGGAAAGGCTTTGACAGGGTTGATAAATCGTGCAAATGTCGGTTGCTTTGCTTCCGCAACAGATAATATCAAAAACGTAAAAGATATGTTGAATGAACTGGATAAACAAAAATCACGTTAATTTTTCTTGTTAAGTTTTTCTCGTAAAGAATCCCAATATTCTAAACGTTTCTTTATTTCTCTTTCAAAACCACGCTCAATTGGGTTATAGAATTTTTGTCTTTGCATTTTTTCTGGAAAACAATTTTGACCGCTGAATCCCGATTCTGTGTTAGGTTCATATATATAGCCAGAACCATACCCCATATCTTTCATCATTTTTGTCGGTGCATTTAATATATTTTTAGGTGGCATTAAACTACCCGTTTCGCGGGCTGCTTGGTATGCTGCATTTTGTGCAAGATAATTTGCTGTACTTTTTGGAGCTGTTCCTAAGTAAATAACTAATTCTGTAAGTGCAAGGTCACCTTCGGGGCTGCCCATTCGTTCATATAATTGCCATGCACTTAATGCCATTTGCATTGCGGTGGGATCTGCAAGACCTATATCTTCCATAGCAAATCGGCTTAATCGCCTGAATAAATACATTGGGTCTTGACCTGACGTCATCATGCGTGCTGTCCAGTATAATGCCGCATCTGTATCGCTGGCTCGTAATGATTTATGTACCGCTGATATTAAGTTGTAATGTTCATCACCACTTTTATCTGATAATGGTGCACGTTTTTGTATAGCTTTATCCAAAGCATCTGAATTTAATTTCTTTTTAAAATTTGCAGATAATAAATATTCAACTGTATTTAATAAAAATCTGGCATCACCATCTGCCATCTGGGCAAGGTGTATACGAGCCGATTCGTCTAATGGTAATTCCTTGGCTAAGAATTTTTCGGCTCGTTCTATTAAGGTCATCAAGTCTTCTGTAGATAATGCTTGTAATACCCCTATATGGCAACGTGATAGCAATGCATTATTTAAATTAAAACTAGGGTTTTCTGTAGTTGCACCCATAAATACTACTGTACCGTCTTCTAAATAAGGCAATAATGTATCTTGTTGAGTCTTATTAAAACGATGAATTTCGT
>CALXMZ010000027.1 GCA_944389645.1 uncultured Alphaproteobacteria bacterium | reverse complement strand
GAATAACACCACCTGCAGTCATAGGGTTTAAACCCAACCCAGAATCACGAATTGCTTTTTCAACTGCCCCGGCATTGTTTATATCCCATACAGTAACGGTTAAAGTTTGATTATCTGGTGTCGCGACTGTTGCAAGTTGATTTAAAGGCATATCAGATCCATAAACAGGTACACGTACACCGTCTAAAAGGTGAATGGAAGCACGACCAGTACGCAAACCAGCGTATTCATTTTTTAAAACTTCTAATGTTTGTAGAGTTTTTTGTTCTACTTCTGCTTTCAAAGATTGATAATCCATATTTTAGTCTCCTTATGTGTAAAAAGGTTAGCAAATTGATTTGACTTTTTGCAAGAAGAAATATAGAATAATGCTTCGCATGGGGTTGTAGCTCAGTTGGTAGAGCACTTGCATGGCATGCAAGGGGTCGTCAGTTCGAGTCTGATCAGCTCCACCAATTAAGAATTCAGTATGGCGGATGTAGCTCAGCTGGTTAGAGCGTTGGTTTGTGGTACCAAATGTCGCCGGTTCGAATCCGGTCATCCGCCCCAGAATAAAGAAAGTCGCCGTAGGCGATTTTTTTTTATTCTGCGAAAGGATAGGATGAGAACCGGCGAATAAGCCGTTCGAACCGTAGTAAAAAGGCAGACGGAAGTATGCCGTTTGTGCATAGCACAATTTTACAAGGTGGCGAAGCAATCCGGTCATCCGCCCCAGTTATAAAAAATGCCGGCTTTGTGCCAGCTTTTTTTTATTGACAATATACAAAATGTTGTTTAGTCTTATTTCTAATAAGAGGTTTTATATGATTTCATTTAAAAGAAATAAAGGTAAAATACTATTTTTCCAAGATAATAAATGGTATGATTTATTTAAAATATCTGGTGAGTTTGTAATAAAAGTAGATATAGATATATCAAGGATGTTTTTAAAAGAATTACCAGATTTATCAAATGTTGTGTGTTTAGGTGATTTTGATTGTTCATGGAATAATTTAACATCTTTAAAAGGTGCACCAAAAGAAGTAATGGGATTATTTAATTGCAGTGGTAATAATATTGTGTCCTTAGAGTATGGTCCAAAGAAGGCGAGAGAATATGATTGTAGCTATAATAATTTAGAAATTTTACAAGGTGCCCCTAAGATGTTAGAACAATTTAATTGCAGTAGTAATCATTTGATAAGTTTGATTGGGGGACCTAAAAAAGCAAAAATATACGATTGTAATTTTAACAAATTAACAGACTTACAAGGCGTTCCCGAAGAGTTGGAAGAATTTGATTGTTTTCATAATGAACTGGAAAGTTTGGTTAGTGGTCCAAAGAAGGCGAAAATATATGATTGTAGCCATAATAATTTGAAAACTTTACAAGGGGCGCCAAAAGAAGTAGAAGAGTTTTATTGTTTCCTAAATAAATTGGAAAGTTTAGTTGGTGGTCCTAAGAAAGCAAAAATATACAATTGTATTCGTAATAATCTAAAAACTTTACAAGGTGCCCCAACAGATTGTGATAACTTTTTTGTAGATAATTCAGTAGTTGATGATAAAAATTTGAAAAATGAACTAGGTAGCGATTGTGTAACTATATGTATGCGTATAAAAAACGGAAAAATGAATGTCAGATAAAAATAAATAAAAATCCCGCAGTTGCGGGATTTTTTTAACCAACCAATTTGTGCCATAAACTGGACTTCTTTTTTGAATCATTCTTGTGACGACGGCGCGGAGCATTCATTGTCGTTTTTTTAGCTTCTATATGTTGTGCATTTTTCTTTTTCACATCTGTAGATGGTTCGTATGCGCTTAACAACTCTTCCGTTTTGGTCTGTTCTGGTGCAACGCGTTGAATTGAATATTGGTCTATATTCATCAGGCTGTCATCACCTACTATAACAATTTCAGTTTCAAATTCTGATTCCATTGCCGCCAGTTCTGCCCGTTTGTGATTTAACAAGTAAATCGCTACATCCGTTGGAACCGTCATGATGATTTTCTGTGCGCTTTTCGCTAACAATTTTTCTTGCAAGTGGCGGAACAGAATAATTGCCGCAGTTTGTATGCTTGGAACTACGCCTGCGCCCATGCAGTGTGGGCATTGGACATATGAAGATTCCATAAAACTACTGCGCAAGCGTTGACGTGATAACATCAAAACACCAAAGTTGTTTATTTTTGCAACTTGTGTGCGTGCGCGGTCGCGCTTCATAACTTCGCGCATTTTCATTTCTAACTTGCGGTTGTTCTTTTCTTCTTCCATATCGATAAAGTCGATGGCAACAATTCCTGCCAAGTCACGAAGACGAAGTTGTAATGCGATTTCTTCTGCTGCTTCTAAATTAGTATTCAGTGCGGTTTGTTCAATATCTTTTTCCTTGATGGCTCGGGACGAGTTTACATCGATAGTAACCATCGCTTCTGTCTGGTTTATAACCAAAGAGCCCCCAGATGGTAATTGAACATACGGTCCGTGCAACCCTTCTAATTGTTTTTCAACGCCTGCCTTTACCATTAAAGGAACTGCAGGGTCTTTATATTGAATCAGCTGTTTGCGCGGTGCGCGACCATACATCTGTTGAAAGTATTGTTTTGCCGCATCAAATGCTTCTTCGCCCTGAACAACCAAGACATCATCTTTGTCAGACAAGAAGTCACGAACAATACGACGTAATAAAGAATCTTCCGTATGAATGGTAACGGGGGCAACAGATTCTAAGGTCGTCTTACGTATTTCATTCCATAAGTTTACAAGATAATCATAATCTTTTGCGATTTCTGAATCCGTTGCTTCAAAAGCGGCAGTCCTTAGAACTACGGTCATACCTTTAGGTATTTTTAAGCCGTGTAATATTTCCCTTAAACGTGCCCGTTCTGTTTTATCGGATATTTTTTTTGAAATACCGTAACTATTGCGTTTTCTTGAGTTAGGCATTAAAACTGCAAAGCGTCCTGCTAATGACAAATAAGTTGTCATTGAAGCCCCTTTCTGCCCACGTTCTTCTTTTACGCCCTGTACTAATAAAATTTGTTTAGGTTTAATTACGTCCTGAATCTTGAATTCATGAACACGTTTTGTAAATTCTTTGTTATCTTCTCCGGCACTTTGGTCATCATATTCAGCGATTTCATCGTTTTCATCATCTGGGTCATCATCATCATCAACGATGTTAGCATGGGCTAGCTCCAGAAGCTTCTTTTTTTGCTCTGGTGTTACTTGATAATAATCAGGATGTATTTCTGAAAACGGTAAAAAACCATTCTTACCAGCTCCATAATCAACGAACGCTGCTTGTAAAGAAGGTTCTACGCGAATTACCTTTGCCAGATAAATATTACCTTTTATCTGAGGTTTTGTCGTTGTTTCAACGTCAAAATCAGAAACGCGGTTAGTAGCTGTATCTGCCACCACCACCCTTGTTTCTTCCGGGTGGACTGCGTCCACATAAATTTTCTTTGACATTTAATAATCCTTTTTTTCTGTACACGTATGCAATCGAAATAACCCGTCTCTGTGGGGCGTCCAAACCCATGCCAAGAGAATGCGCAACGATCACAAAAAGCGCAAATCGGATCAAAGAAAATAGTGACAATACAAACACTTATATTAACCTCTTGTCATACGATAATGCATAGCATACCATGCAAATATATCATAAGGCAAGGTATTTATTTTTTCTTGGTTTTAAGATTTTTTATGTTTTTGATTTTTGTCGGAATTTGTGGAAGTTTTTCTTTCGCTTCTGTCAACCAGCGTTTCATTCTTGTCCGTAACCAGTTTTCATATATTAAGAATAAACCACCGGCACCAATTAAAGGTAAAAGATAGTATATAATTCTATATGCTAATAAAGCCCCGAATATATCGGCTTTGTCAATATTTTCTGGTAGTGCAAGTAAGAATATACTTTCAAATACGCCTATACCTCCTGGTACTTGGCTAAAAACGCCGGTTGTTTGTGCAATGACGAATAAACCTATATATGTGCCGAATGGTATTTGTACAAATGGCAGTAAACAGAAGTATAATACTAGACCTGCTAATATACTATCTGCGGCTCCTAGTAGCATCTGAAACAAGGCCATTTTCGTTGAAGGTATTTGAAATTTTATATTACCGATTTTTATACTTTTTTTATAAAAGAAAATGGTTGTTGCAAAGTAAGCAAGTACGGATGCAGCGCAGAAAATGAATAAAGTATTTAACCCGACGCTTGCACCGACAGATTGGTCCAGTAAAGCGGAAGGTACCAAAAAATACCCTATTATTAATATGGCAGAGCACCCAAGAAAGAAAGTAAAACCAGAAAATGTTAACATTTTTACGATGTCGGCAGCATTTATGCGCCATCTTGTATAAAGTCTATATCGAATTGCTCCACCGCTAACCACTGCATGACCTGCATTATTACTTATTGCAAAACCTAATATACCTGCCAGCATCCATTTCCACCAAGAGACGTGCCCACCCACATAGCGTAAAGATAATAAATCATATAATGATAGAGTCAAATAGCCAGCGAAACAGGCAATGCAAGCGGCAACCAAATTTATCATAGGTATGCTAAAAATCGCATTAAATATGTCATAAAGGCTATAGTCTTTTAATTGCCACCAGAGCATGAAAGCGGCTAGGATGAAGAAGAATACTCCTGAATAACTTATTAATTTTTTAAATTTTCGTTTTATTTTTGTAGACATAAAAACTCTTTTCAAGTTGGCAGGGTAGCAACATATACAGAAAAAAGCAAATTCAAAAAAAATTGCAATTTTATATTCTTATTATATACTGAAACTTCATTTATAAAAAATAAAGGTTTTGGCTATGACACGACCATCTTTAAGGAAAGTGGATCAGGTACGTCCTGTATCAATGGAAATAGATATAAATAAATGGGCAGAAGGTTCTTGTTTAATAAAGATGGGTGGAACTCAGGTTTTATGTACTGCATCTGTTGATTTGAATCAGCCTTTATGGAAACGTTTACAGAATAAAACAGGAGGATGGGTAACGGCGGAATACTCGATGTTACCGCGTGCCGTCGGAACAAGAAAAACGCGTGAAACGCTTATGAAGGATCATCGTAGCGCTGAAATTTCCAGATTAATAGGTCGTGCTATGCGTAGCGTTGTTGATATGGAAAAACTGGGGCGCCACACAATAACAATAGATTGTGATGTTATCCAGGCAGATGGTGGTACTAGGTGCGCGTCCATAACAGGTGGTTTTGTTGCTATGGCTTTGGCGGTGCGCTGGCTGCTTGATAAGGGGCGCATTAAAGACAATCCTATACACGAACATGTTGCCGCGATTTCGGCTGGGCTTTGGGACGGTGATTTGGTTTTGGACTTAGACTATGAAGAAGATTGTGTCGCAGAATTAGATTCTAATTTTGTTGTATCTGAATCTGGTAGGTTTATAGAAGTTCAAGCAACAGGGGAACAGCACCCATTTACTCAGGAACAGCTTATAAAATTAATGGATATGGCATCAAAGGGGTGTGCGCGTTTAATAGAATTACAGAAACAGGTTTTGGAATAAAATATGAGTAAGAAAATAAAATTAAACGAACAACAGCTTCAAAGACTTAATGAATTACGAAAAATGACGCCTAAGGAATGGGAGGCGTTGTGTAAGAATTGTGGTGTATGTTGTTTGTTAAAAATATCTTATGATTTTATAAACCCGTATAAACATTCAACTCTGTATATGAATTACTGTTGCGAGCATTTAAATTGTAATACAAGAAAGTGCAAAATATATGAAAACAGAATAGAAGCACAAAAAGGTTTTTGTAGAAAGGTTAAGATAAAATATATATTGTCTGATAAATGTTTGCCTTCGTCTTGTGCTTATGTTGAATATGTATTTGGACCAGCAAAGTACAATTCGGTTGTTGATTTTTCAAAGGTTGTGCCGTTATCAGAAAATGTTTTCTATGATATATCATATTTGGATTTGATAAATCATATTATTTTGAATTCTGATAAATGGAATATTCGTTAAACATAAACGATAATTTATATTAATCAATTAAAAAGACTTCATTTGTATATCTATAAATTTTTCTTTCTCTTAGATCGTCTGATTAAACTTTTAATTTCTTTCTGAACGATCCTAAGATGGTGTTGCACATCAATAAGTGTTATATCTGGTTCTTTTTCATATGAAGCAACAAGTTCTTTTAAAATTTGTTCCCTTTTTCGAGTAGTTTTTTCTTGATTGAAAAATTCTAGTTTTATAAGATTCATGTTTTCCCTCCGTCTTAGTAAAAAACCACCAGAAAGAAAATCGGGTGGTTGGAGGATAAGAACTATAACAGAGTATAGCGGGTTTATTCAAAATATTCGCCGCCCTCCAACCTAAGTTGGAGTTTTTTTTCGTTTTTCTATAAACGCTCTGCTGAGGTTCTTATTCCTCACAATGATAACTCATCATTGTAATATCAATTATATAATAGATGTATAATTTTTTCCATTATTTTTATTTTATTGCGAAAATTTAGGATTTTGGCTAATTTTATATTATATGAAAAAAGAACTGTTTGATTTTTTAAATACAGATTTGCAGTTTATAAAGGGTGTTGGTCCTGTTTTGGCGGCGCGCTTTGAAGATGTTCTTGGTGGACGCAGGGTGCTTGACTTTATGTTGCATGTACCTGCTTATATTCGTGCGCGCGGAATTACCGAAGACATTTCAACTGCTGTGTTGGGTGACATTGTAACGGTACCTTTATTAGTCAAAGCTCATAAAAAAGGCGGTTTCTTTCGTGGTAGACGTAGACCAACGCAAGTTACATGCGCTGATAAAATGGGTAATACTGTTTTGATTCAGTTTTTTAATGTTAACTTTTTAGATTACTGGTTAAAGAAGCTTCCTATTGGTCAGTGGCGCATGATAAGTGGAAAACTAGAAAAAGGCAGTCGCGCGGTTATAAATCATCCTGATTTTATAGAAGAAATGCAGAACGCAGAAAAGATACCATCTGTTCAAGCGATATATCCTTCTGGCGAGGGTTTAACGCAAAAGACTTTTGCAAATGTTCGTGACCAGATATTCTCGATGCTACCAGAAAAGATTGTATATGAAACAGATGCGCAGGTAATAGAGTTTTTTGATGCCCTTCGTCACGTGCATTTTCCAGAGAGTGCAGATGACCTGAATCCAAATTCTGTATATATGGTAAAACTTGCATATTGGGAACTATTAGCGCATCAATCTGCTATTGTGATTAGTCGCAAAAACAGAAAAGACGTGCGAAATAAACGCAAAGTCAGGGCAAAAAAATATGATTTATTAGAAAAGTTTTATTCTGTTTTTCCATTTTCCATGACTGGTGCGCAGTCGCGAACAGTTAAAGAAATATTTGATGATATGGCGCGAGATATTCCTATGATGCGCTTAGTGCAGGGGGACGTAGGTAGCGGTAAAACAATAGTTGCACTTGCTGCGGCGGTAAAGATGGCAGAAAGTGGTGCGCAGACAGCATTACTTGCGCCGACAGATACTTTGGCACAGCAACATTACGCAAAGATAAAACCGATGTGCGATAAAATCGGTATAGTCTGCGATGTTTTAACTGGGCGAGATAAAGGGGTAGGCAGACGTGAAAAGTTGGTATCGTTGCGTTCTGGCAGAACGAAAATAGTTGTCGGTACGCATGCACTTTTTTCAGAAGACGTAGAATATAAAGATTTAGGTTTGGTTATTGTGGATGAACAGCATAGGTTTGGGGTATCTCAGCGCGAAGCTTTGCGCGCAAAAGGGGAAAACCCAGATTTGCTTGCTTTATCTGCAACCCCTATACCACGAACTTTATCTATGACGATTTACGGTGATATGGATGTATCTATTATAAATGAAAAACCAGCTGGCAGATTGCCGATTAAGACTACTAAATTGTCGATTGCAAGATTAGAAGAACTTGTTGCGCGTTTGCGCACGCAGATTGCTGGTGGTGCCAAAGTATTTTGGGTATGCCCTTTGGTTGAAGAGTCTGAGCAATCAGATATGACCGCAGTTGAGTCAAGATATGAGAATTTGAAGAAATATTTTCCTGATGCAGGGCTTGTTCATGGGCAGATGGATAAAAAGCAGCGTGATGAAGTTATGGCTAAATTTGCAGATGATAAGTCTGATATGCGTATATTGATTGCGACAACGGTAATAGAAGTTGGTATTGATGTACCTTCTGCTTCTATAATAGTGATAGAGAATGCGGAAAGGTTCGGGCTTGCAGCGTTGCATCAGTTGCGTGGTCGTGTGGGGCGCGGTAATTTACAGTCTTATTGTATATTAGTATACGGTCGTAATATCAGCGAAGCAGGTTTAAAGAGATTAGAAGTTTTAACAGAAACAGAAGACGGTTTTAAGATAGCCGAACAAGATCTTATGATGCGTGGTACGGGTGAATTACTTGGTACGCGTCAAAGTGGTTGGATAAATTATCACTTTGTAGATTATAGAATGCATTATGATTTATTCAAGTTAGCGACAAATGCTGCAAGGGATGTAGATGTTCCTGATGCATGGACTCGTGACCTGATGTATATTTTTGATAGGGGGCTGGGAATCAGTGCGTAAGATTCTGACGATTTTTATGAGTGCTTTGTTTTCTATTTCTGCACATGCCGCATCATTAATAAATGATACAGAAACGGAAAGGATTTTGATGGAGTTAGTAGAACCTATTGGTCGTGCTGCGGATGTTCCAGATGGCAGATTGAAAGTACATATTATAAATAGCGATGATTTTAATGCGTTTGTAATGGGTGGTGAAGATATCTATGTTTATACGGGCTTACTTACACAGATAAAGTCGCCATCTGCACTTCAAGCGGTAATAGCACATGAAATGGGACATACTATTGGTGGGCATATGGCGCAGATGTCATCGCGTATGGAAGCAGAGTTAAAGCGTGCTATGTTAATACAAGCATTGGGCGTAGGTTTAATGGTTGCAGGTGGAAATCCGTCGCTTGGTGCTGGGGTCTTGGCGGGGGCCAGTGGTGTCGCGCAACAATCTATGTTGTCTTTTTCTCGTGACGAAGAAAGAATTGCTGACGACATGGGGTTAAAGTTGTTGGTAAAGGCGAAACTTGATCCAAAAGGTTTCGTGCAGGTTTTAGAGCAAATGGGCGAAATGACGTCTGTCTTGGAATCTAAAGTAAATCCAAATAGAATAAACCACCCATTAACATCAGAACGATTGAACAATGTAAAGACGCAGATAAAAAACATAGATTCAGATTACGTTGCTTCTAATGCCCCGACAAAGAAACAGCAGGAAGAATTTAAATTGGTACAGGCAAAGTTAATAGGATATCTTGATAGCCCAGATAGAGTTTCATCTTTATATCCAAAATCTAATAAGTCTGATGCGGCAATATACGCGCGGTCAATAGCACTTATGCAGGTAGGTAAGCTAGATGATGCGCGCGTTGGAACACAGGCATTAATTTCAAAAAATCCGGATAACCCATATTTTTATGAATTGTTAGGAGATATAGATTATCAATTGGGGCACTATGATGAAAGTGTTGATGCGTATGAAAAAAGTTTGTCGTTACAGAAAAATGCACCACAGATAGAAACTGCGCTGGCATTAGTTTTAATAGAAAGGAATAAACCGGATGATAAAGCGCGTGCAATAGAGTTGTGTAAGCGTTCTTTGTTGTCGCAGCCTGCACCATTAACTTATTGGGTATTGGCGCGGGCTTATGATGATGGCAGGGCAGATTGGGCTCGTGCAGAATATTATCATATGATAGGTGATAAAAAGAATTCTGTAAAATATGCGCGTCTTGCAAGAAGAAACTTAAAGAAAGATTCACCGGAATATATAAAAGCGGGTGATTTAATAAAATAAAAAACGCCCCGAAGGGCGCTTTTTATTTTGCGAATGAATAATCCATTTCCAAGTGGTTTGGGTTATATGTTCCGTTCATAATAGCCAACGTATCTTCTACGATTACTAGTTCTTCGTTTGTGGCAATCATAAATACTTTGACTTTGCTATCAGGTGTGCTGATTTCTGCTTCATCGACACCTTTGCGAGCCAAAGATACAGCATTTTTTTCTTTATCCAACTTTATGCCTAAATCTTCCAACCCTGTGCAGAATTTTTCGCGTAAGTAGTCGTCGTTTTCTCCGACGCCTGCTGTAAATACGATTGCGTCAACGTGCCCTAGTTCTGCCATATAACTACCGATATATTTTTTTACATTATGGACTTCGGTATCAATTGCTAAACGGCATTTATCGTTGCCATCTCTATTGGATTCCACATCGCGTCGATCAACGAAACATTCTGTTAATCCCAATAAACCGGAATCTTTATTAAGGTGTTTCTGCATTTGTTCTGCATTTATACCTAATCTTTGCATTACGTATAATACGACGCCCGGGTCTAAATCACCTGGACGTGTTCCCATTGTTAAACCCGATAAAGGTGTCATACCTAATGATGTATCAATGGATACGCCATTTTTAATTGCTGTTGCAGATGCGCCAGAACCTATATGTAATGTGATTAAATTGCATTCAGATGCAGGTTTACCCAATAGTTTTGCGGCGCGCTTAGAAACATACAGGTGCGAAGTTCCATGAAAACCGTATCTACGAACGCCCAGTTCTGTATACCATGCACTAGGTACGGCATAACGATATGCATAATCAGGCATTGTTTGGTGGAAAGCGGTGTCAAATACAGCTACTTGTTTAGCGTTTGGTAATAGTTGTTTTGCCGTGATTATCCCCATTAAAGCAGGTGGGTTGTGTAGGGGGGCAATAGAAGAAAGTTCGTCAATAGTTTTAATTACTTCATCTGTTATTTCTACAGAAGAAGCAAATTTATCTCCTCCCATAACGACTCTATGACCTATACCTGCTATTTCATTCATATCAACAGAAGCTTCACGTAACATAAACAGCACTACGTTTAAAGCTTCGTCATGATTTTTCATTTCAGTTTCTTTGCGTTGTTTTGTACCGTCTGGGTATTTCTGTGTAACAAAAGAATCAGGTAATCCAATTTTTTCAACGTTACCCCCGACGACGACCTTTTTAGAATCTGCATCAAAGACTTGATATTTTAATGAAGAAGAACCACAGTTCAAAGCAAGTATGTACATTTAAAACCTCTTTTTTTCTATGGGGCAAGCATAGCAGATGATTTTAGATGTTTCAACAGTAAACTCTGAATAAAATGCACCAATTTTCATTTGTGATAACTGTTGTATTTCCTGTATCTTTGTGGCTAACCCAGAATGGTTTATTACCTATCATTAATCGAACGTGTAATCCGCTTTGATCTATGAAAGTATTTGGGGCAGGATTAGTTCTATCGTCAATTCCAAAAGCAGAAACTTTATCTCCTATACTATACCCAGCTTGTGGAGTTTGACATACAAGAAATGTTTGAATTATTTTTGCAGGAGTCTGACAGTCAAATATATAGTCCAATGCTGTTGCATCTGGTACTGGTACTAAAGTACTTTCTAACATGGTTAAAGATGTAGGTGAAAACTGAGAAAAAATTTCTTGCCAGGTTTCATCTGGGACAGAGGTTATATCGAAATTACCGCCTGTTGACGAAGATCCTTGGTCGTTGCGGGCAAGTGGGAATCCGCCAAGAGTTTGTCCGTCATGAACGCGAATAGTTTTTGCTTCTGTATCAAAAGTTATTTCACCGACCAACCCTGTAAAGTTATCATTTTGGGATGTTGTGCCACGGCGAATTTGTAAAACACGAGCCATAATAAATCCTTTTTTGATAGTTAAAAATAAAAAACCGCCCATAAGGCGGTTAATTTATAAAAAGTATTATATCATAAAAAGTTAAAAAAATCAATACACAATATTTCTATCGACCTATAGAATGAGTTGTATAGAAATCGTCAAACATATCATCTATTGGACGCGTTGTAGAACCGGTGGGTATTGTAGTCATAGCTTTTTGAACTTTTGAATGTTTTTTAAATATATTATAGTCTTTTGATATAGAGCTATTTACAAAATCCCAGAAAGCAAAAAGTTTTTCCATTTGAGCTCTTTTTGTAGGGTCGCCGTATTCTGAAGACTTTTTTATACTATCATTAAGTCTTTTCGTTCCTTCTTTAAATTTAAGCCCTTTTTGTCTAATCAGTTTGTTTTTTATTAAATTAGCTGTTTCAAAAGCTAATATTCCAGCGCCTTTTATAGTTTTGTCTAAGGCAGCAGTAAAAGTTTTTATAGGCCCCTGATTAAAAGATAAACCTTCGTCACTAAACAGCTTAAAATCTTTGTTCGCTTCTTTTAATTTATCGCGAACAGAAGATGTTGAAGCACCGTATCTTACCATTGCTAATGTTTCTAAGACGACTTTTGCTTCATCAATTTTTCCATTATGTACAGCATCTTTAATCACTTCCTGTACAATATGTCGCATTTGTGCACCGTCTTTTGTAGCTTCTTTAAAAGCTTTCATAGGTGAAAGTTTTTTTAACACTTTTACTAAGTAATCGAATTCTTTTTTAGCTTTTGGTGGAAGTTTCGCCTTAATACTATCAGCTTTTCCAAGGATTTTATCTAATCCGTCGGTGGGTTTTATTTTTGCTTTTATTATTTCTGATACGATAAAAGAAGCGTTAGTTGAATAATTATGTCTTTCGTGACGGGAACGCCATTTAGCAAAATGATCTCTGGTCCAACTATTTACGTTATCTTTGGCTCTTTGCCAGAAGCGTTTTCTATCTTTATAAAGTGGTTCTAAATAATTAGCATTATTAGGGTCTGTATAATTAGATCGAGCTAAAGCTGTATCTATTGAATAACTTATTATTCTTGTTTGATCTTTTGATGAAAAAGCTTTAAATACTTCCGGTTTAGTAACTATGGTTTTTACCATATCTGTGTAATTTGTACGAAAGTCATCTAATTCCGTTGCTGTTGCTGGTCTGGCTTGTGTGCTTTTTTCATATAAAGTATTTAATTCTGTTGTTGATAGAGTCGGCGCATAACCTCTAGTGGTTAATTCTGTTTCATAGTTAATTATTCGTGCGCATACTGCACTTAAAATTTCTAAAACACTTTTATCATTTTTATAACTACCATCACGTAATTTTTTTATGAGTTTATCTGTGTCATTTGAAGCAATATCATTAGATTCAAGAAATGCGCGAATTGTACCCAAATAAGTAGCAAAATCGTCGGCTTTCGTCGTTGTTAAAATACTTGTTACATCTGAAGATGCTTCAAAAGGAGATATACATTTACCGGCACCGTAGAATTTATTTAAAAAATCTTCTACGTCTTTATGATATTTATTTAATCCTTTCCTTTCAGAATTTAGTGAATATAAGGTATCTTGAAATAATTTATATAACCCTTCCCAATCTGCATTTGTTGTTATGTCATAAGCCACATCTGCTGGGTTAGGTAACGGAGCACCCGGATCCCAACTTGCTTGATCTTTTGTAGCGGTACCTTTGGCATTATAGTCATTTAATCTGGCGCGCTGTGAATCATCCATTAAAGATAAGTTTAATTGGTATGCTAGATCATGTATAAATTTTTCAAAATCTGCCATAAGTATGACTCCGATTAAATATATTAATTTAGTTATAAGTATAGTATATTTGACAAAAAAATCAAGTTTTTAGTACAAGTATATTATAAAAATATGCTATACTTCATAATCATTTGATTTTTGTTATGGGATTTCAAATATTAGGAAAAAATATAGTAATTTAAAAAGATTTTTAACATGTATTTATGGTTTTCCTTTCTTTAATAAAATGCTTTTGTTGGCATCAGTATACTCGGTGTTTATGCAAGAAAACGGAATGGCAGATATGCAACTGTCTTCTTTGTTTATAATTTTATCTGCTGGTATAATCGCATCACAAATCCCTGTCACATGGCTTGCAAACAAAATAGGACATAAATATTCCATAATATTCGGGCAGTTTTTAAAGGCGGCGGTTTTTATACTATGGCTATTTGTACCGACTTTTGGTGGATTTGCAGTGGGAATGTTCTTATGGGGAACGCAAACTGCGATATATAATGTATCGTTTGAAACGGTCGTTTATGACGAGTTAAGTGCCAG
>CALXMZ010000026.1 GCA_944389645.1 uncultured Alphaproteobacteria bacterium | reverse complement strand
GGTTTCTAAACAAGCTGTCTCTGCTGTATCACCAGCATTTGCAATGTAATGATTTGCAGATACATTTATATAACATTCGTTAATCGTTATGGCCCCTTCATCGGACGTGTAGCTACTTGGACAAGATCTACAATTAGTTGTTACATAATCAAAATATGTAGAAACACCACATGTTGGTATTGCATTACAACTAGAAGTATCACCATAATAAACAGTATGAGCAGGCTTAAATTCATTGTCTAAACATGCAACTTCCGTTGTATCACCAGCATTTGCAATGTAATGATTTGCAGATACATTTATATAACATTTATTAATAGAAGTTGCTTCTTCGTCGGACGTATAACCACTTGGACAAGCCTGACATGATGAACCAGGCATTCCTGCTCTAACGTAATGCTCTTCATTATATTTACCTGCTGAACAATGTTTTATTTCGTAATTTGCCCCCATCCAATTACCAGCTGGTACAAGTTTTTTACAATCAGTATTAACGCTTACAGGTTCTCCATCTACAAAGCCATTTAAACATGTATTACAGCTGGAATTAGTACCATAATAAACCCTATGTGCTTCTTTATATTCTCCTGTACCACAGATAGTAGGTACAGAATCTCCAAGCTCAGCAATATGATATGCACCAGGTACGTTTATATAACATTCATTAATAGATGTGGCGCCTTCTGCAGACGTATAGCCTTCGGGGCAGGGATAGTTAGCCGCAAAAGAATGATTAGAACTTAAGAACAAACATGATAAACCTAACAATATATATATAGTTTTCACGATTTTTTTCATACCATTTCCCTCTTTTGTAAATAATGTTAGAAAAAATTATATATGTCGTGCAAGAGAAAAAATTAAATAAAAAATGCGCCTTAAATTAAAGGCACAATATTCTTTGGTGGGTTAGGTAGGACTTGAACCCACGACCAAAGCGTTATGAGCGCTCCGCTCTAACCAACTGAGCTACTAACCCACGGCGAGCATTATATATACATTTTTAAATATATGCAAGTAATTTTTATTATATACTTTATTTTTATCGTTAACTATGACAATATCTTTTTCATGACGGTAAATATATCCATCTTAAATGATATTCAAATGTCTGCCTTTAATACAATTGAATACTCTAATTCGAACGTTTTGATTCTAGGGCAGGCAGGGACAGGAAAGTCAACCTTTATAAATTATATAAAGTCTGTTTCTAAAAAAAGAATTATTTGTGCATGCCCTACAGCCGTTTCTGCTTTAAACGTTGGTGGTCAGACTATTCATTCTTTGTTTCAAATTCAACCGCGAGATTTTATTATGCCAGAACTTTTAAAATTAAAAGCAAAACCAAGAAATATACTAACTGCAGCGGATGTTCTGATTATAGATGAGATTTCTATGGTCCCACCGGATTTGTTAGATGCTATAGATATATTAGCACGAGGAGCTCGTCGTAATAATCAACCTTTTGGTGGGTTACAGGTTGTTGCAATAGGGGATTTATTTCAATTGCCACCTGTAATTACCAAAGATTCAATGGAATATTATAAAGATTTTTATGAACATTCTAATGCTTATTTCTTCGATAGTAATGTATATAAAAGAGCTAATTTTTTAAGGTACGATTTTGATTTAGTCTATCGTCAATCTGATGTAAGGTTATTAGATAAATTAAAACAACTGCGTAAAAATGATTTAACCGCATTAGATTTTTTTAATAATTGTAAAATAGAAGATGATATAAAAAGAGAAAATGCCGTAATAATAACGCCTTTTCGCGCTGTTGCCGAAAGAATAAATTCTGAAAGGTTGAATCAAATTGATGCACCAGAAATAGTTTATAAAGGTGAAATAACAGGAAGTTTTCAAGAACGCGATACACCTGCACCGATGAATTTAATATTAAAAGTGGGGGCATTAGTTGTTTTCGTAAAGAATGGTGATAAGTGGCATAATGGTTCTATGGGCGTTATAAGAAATTTGGGGAATAAAGAAATTCAAGTAGAATTATTAAATTTATCGCATGAAATCGTTTCTGTAAAACCGGAAAAGTGGTCAAAAATAGAATATACGCGAGATGAAAATGATAGATTAGTTGAAAACGAAGTGGGTAGTTTTAAACAATTTCCTTTAAATCTTGGTTATGCAATGACGATACATAAAGCGCAAGGTAAGAGTCTTGATGCGGTGGTCGTAGATATTTCTAGAGGTGCGTTTACCCATGGGCAGACTTATGTAGCATTATCTCGTACACGTAGTGCAAATGATATGCATATATTACATCAGATAAAACCATCGGATATCATTTTTGATAATCGTGTACTAGATTTTGTATTTGCAAATCTTTCTGCATGATTTTTATAATTGTATCACCATTTGCTTTTAGATATTTAAAATTAACGCCGTTACCAGAGATTATTTTATTAATGCTTGGTATCGGGCCTCCTTTTATAGAATGCTTCGCAGCGTTTAATAAAGCGTTTCTTTCTGCTGCAAATATTATCTGACCTTCTGGTGTTAAAATATCGTCTGTACTATCTGCTTTAAGTAGACCTTTGTCACTATGTTCTTGAAACTCTTGAACTCTTAGACGACCAGCCATACAAATATTCCCATATGGAGCCCCAAAAAAGCTTGGTATAATGTCTGCCGAATTTTCATATATATATTCTGAAAATTGATCGTATTGGTTCATCATGGTGTCGTCTGCAGAAGCAAAAGATAAAGTGTTGAAATTCATTCTGTCCAAAGGAGCAATTGGGCTATGTTGAATTACTAATAAATTTTTCTCAATTTCATTTATTTCTTTTAAAGAATATCCAAGATTTATCATTTTTTCATGCATTAAATTTCCTAATTGAAAAATGGTAGTGGCTCCATGACAATGCGCATAGAATTTTATTTTTCTTATACGTTTTTTAGATTCAATAAGTGAAATTTTCCTCCCTGCATCGTCTGTTATTCTAGGTAATAGTAAAACATTAAAAAGTTTTACCACATAATATGGTATAGGTTCTTTTTCTTTCATTAATTTAAGTTTTGCAGTATTTTTCTCATTTAAATATTCTTTATCAAGTCCCTTAATTTTTCTACCTGCTTGTTGAAACAAGTGCATTCTTTCTAATTTTGAATCCGAAGAACCAAAGTTATATACAACAGAATAAATATTTATACCAGATATGTCATTTTCATCAAATAAAGTTTCTAAAATTTTTGCATAATGATTTGCATCTTTATCAGAGTTTGTTTTTTCACCGCCGAAAGCGACAAAAACCGGAACGTCTATTGGCACTACGGATACTTTTCTGCATGAATATATATTCTCATCACTTTTAGGAACACGATTTATGATGTGGGCATCTGTTATAAAATATGTAGATTGGTTCATATGTCTTTCTCCATTATAATTGCGTCAATACCATCATAATATTTTGGTCTTGTACCAATTTTTTTGTAACCATTTATTTTATATAAATTTAGGGCAGGTATATTATTTTTTGATACTTCTAAAAATATTTTATTAACACCATATTTTTTCGCATCGTTTTCAACTATGGTTAACATAGCACTTGCTATACCATTCCCTCTTGCATCTGGTTTAACGCCTATAGTGATTATTTCTGCTTCATCTGCAACTGTACGCCAGACAATAAAACCATTTTGACTTACAATTATATCGCAACCAGATTTTTTTAGGTCTGCAAAATCAGAAGCTGACCACGGTTTGTCAGGGAAACAGGATTTATGAAGATTCTCTAATTCTAAGTACATTTATTAGATTTTAGTTCAGCGTAACTTGGTTTTAAATACATAGGAATAACCGGTTGAATACCATCCTTAAGTTTATCTTTTATAATATTTCTTGCAAAATATAAATTAAATGGTTTATGTCCGACAGTTCTTGCCCATTGCATTTGTTTTGTTTCTATTTCATCAATAGTCATTATGCATGGTTCTAGATTATTAGCTGCAACAAAGAAATCACCTTTACCGGAATCAATCGCAACAAAAGCATCTGGGGTTTCTGCAAGGTATATTTCAAAAGCATTAATAGGTATAATAGGAATATTTAAACCGATAGATAGACCTTTTGCATAAGCAATTCCAAGCCTAATACCAGTAAAACTTCCAGGACCAACGATAACACCAATAGCAGTTAAATCAGACCACTTCGTTTTATGTTCCAATAAAAATTTTTCTGTTTCTATGGGTAATGACGAAGACTGCTTATTCGTTTCTATTTTTTTATAATGTTCATCCAATAAAAATTCTAAGCCGTTTCCAGATGTGTTAATTATAAGAATCATATAAAAAACCTTAAATTATATTTGTATACCAAAACCAATACGTTTTGATAAAGCTACAGATTTTCTTATAGCAAGAAGTTTATCAATTTTCTGCGTTGTAAAATCGGTTTTAATATCTTGACCGTCATATTCTAAAAGAGAGCGTCTTAAGATAGCCGTAATTTCACGTTGCAGTTCACGGACGCCTTGTTCAGAAGTGTAGTTTCGTATAATATGCCGCAAAGCTTTATCGCTTATTTTAATGTTATTTATATCCCAACCTGTATCATGTGCTGCCCGAGCAATTAAGTGTTCCCGAGCAATTTGAATTTTTTCGTCTTCACTATAACCTGGGATTTCTATTATCTCCATACGGTCTTTAAGAGCATTAGACATGTTTAGACTATTAGCAGTTGCTATAAATAATACATTAGATAAATCAAAATCAACTTCAAGATAATGGTCGCGAAAAGACTTATTCTGTTCAGGATCCAATATTTCTAATAAAGCGGATTCTGGGTCACCACGCCAATCACGTCCCATCTTATCAATCTCATCTAATACGATAACAGGGTTATTCGCTTTGCAACGTTTAAGAGCATCCATTATACGACCCGTTTGAGCACCAATATAAGTTTTTCTATGACCTCTGAAATGAGCTTCGTCGGATATGCCACCAAGAGAAATTCTTTGATATTTGCGCCCAAGGGCATCCGCAATAGATTTACACAAAGATGTTTTTCCAACTCCTGGTTCCCCAACAAAACATAATATGCTACCCTGATTTTTACCTGTTTTTTTCATTACAGCAATATGTTCAAGGATTCGTTCTTTCACGGCTTGCATACCAGAATGTTGAGAATCTAGCACAGTTCGGGCAGTTTTTAAATCAATTGTTGCCTTATCAGATTTGTTCCATGGCATTGATAGCAGTTCATCAATATATGTTTTTAAAAGACCGCCTTCATTAGACATAGGTGACATACTACGCATGCGCTTCCATTCAGACATAGCTTTTTCCTTAGCTTCTGTCGACATATCGGAACGTTCGATACGTTTACGAATATTTCCCGTATCCATTTCTTCGGTATCTTCACCCATTTCACGCTGGATTGCACGCATTTTTTCTTGTAATATTGCTTCACGGCGACCGTTTTCCATTTGTTGATGTATACGCCGGTTTATAGATTCTTCTATTTTTACCGTTTCTGCTATTAAGTTAATTTGCTCTAACAAAATCATTAACTTTTCGTGCCAAGAAGAAGCTTTTAAAATTTTTACTGCTTCTTCTGTTTCTATACCGGCTGTCTGTATGACAGAATCTATAAAAGCAGGTAACGGATAATTTTGAATAATCGTACGTAATTTATCAATTTTGAATTTTTTAGCAACCGATAAAATCTGAATATTTTCGGCAATTTTATCTCGTAAAGCTAACGTTTGTTCTGATTTACTATCGTCAATTGTTTCTATTGTTGTTACATCAGCAGAAAACAAAGCATTCTGTATGACGATATTATTTAATTTTACCGCATCTGTTGTGCGAATAATTGCATGCAAAGAACCGTCCGGCATACGTAATACCTGTACTATATCACCTATAGTTCCAATATCATAAATATCATCTGGTTCAGACGGGTACCCCCAACTATGTTGTGCTGCAATTACGATCTTCTGACCTGCGGAAGTTGCGGCTTCAACGCATGCGACAGACATTGGATTATCTATATATACAGGTACAGTCAGTCCTGGGTGAACTACTAAATCTCTAAATGGTAGAATATATTGTTTCATAGTAATTATAAATATAAGATATTTTTATAACATTTCAAGAGATATAAAAAAATCCCCATATACTAGGGATTTAAAAAACATTACGTTGGCATAATTAACGACGACGAGAATTATAATTATTATACTGTGCGTTATTGCTAGAGCGTTTTGATAAATAACGTGCAGATATTAAAACCAACCATTCAATAGATAACAAAGCTAAATACATAAGCTTATTTTCTATACCGATTACCCAGCCAAGTATATAAACCAGTTGAGCAATAAAAGAAAGGTATAAGATACCGAAAACGCTAGTAAAGAATATTTTTTTTATTTTCCCGAACATAATTTTATTTCCTTTTTATTAAATTTATAAAATCTGGGTTTCTGTTGCCGGGTACCCAGAGACCCCGCAATAAGCTAAGATAGATATAATCAACAATTGCCGATTATACCCCATTCCTAATTATTAGGCAGCCATTGCAAGGCGAACGTTGTCGTTCGCAGCGATTCTATCGCCATTCAGTTTTTAATTGGTTTTTTACGACACCACGTCGAATTCAGCCGATTTGCCTTTACTGCGCCTGTCGAAACTATGTCAGCCCCATATTTATTATTGGTGGAGCTGTGGGGTACCGCCCCCCAGTCCAAAACGACTATTCCGCAACGGTTTCAGAATCATCATCGCACATGCGACGTCAAACATTATATAATATTTACTGTGGAAATTGCAAGTTTTTAAGTTATAATGATGGCGCAAAGGTAAAAAAATGAAGTTTTTAGATAAAGCTAAAATTCATATTAAAGCTGGTGATGGCGGTAACGGTAGCGCCAGTTTCCGCCGTGAAAAATATATAGAGTTTGGCGGACCAAATGGGGGGGATGGTGGTCGTGGTGGAAATATAATTTTTAAAGCCGTGCCAAATGTAAACACTTTAATAGATTATAGGTTTAAGACGAACTTTGCTGCTCAGCGCGGTGAGAATGGTATGGGTAAAATGCGTACAGGGGCGTCCGGTGAAGATTTAATACTTCCTGTTCCAACGGGTACAGTTATTTTATCAGAAAACGAACAAATAGAATATGCTGATTTAAATCAAGATGGTATGGAATATTTAGCTGCTCGCGGGGGGAACGGTGGTTGGGGGAATCTACATTTTAAGGGACCAACTAACCGTGCTCCAAGGCAAGCAAATGACGGTTTGCCTGGTGAAGAAAGAACGGTGATTTTACGCTTGAAATTAATTGCTGATATCGGGTTAGTTGGTTTCCCAAACGCAGGTAAATCTACTTTATTATCTACGGTTACATCTGCAAGGCCTAAAATTGCGAATTATCCTTTTACAACATTAAATCCTCAGTTGGGTGTAATGTATGCTCACAATCGCGAATTCGTGTTGGTGGATTTACCTGGGTTAATAGAAGGGGCTCATACTGGTGTTGGGCTTGGTGATAGATTTTTGGGGCATGCAGAAAGAACGAAAATGATTTTGCATATAATAGATGGTACAGAACCGGATTGGACTGCAAGATATGCTGCAATTCGTCATGAAATGGATTCTTATGGTGGAAATTTAGTTAATAAACCGGAAATGGTTGTAATTAATAAAATTGATGCAATTGAAGCAGAAGAATTAAAATCACGGTTAAATGATTTTAAAAAATCTTTTGGACGCAAGAAAAAACCAATAATTAACTTAGTAAGTGCTGCAGGAAGGTTGGGAATAACGGAGTTGATTTCTGCTATAGAAAAAGAATTTTTAAGGATAGAAGAAAAATGAGATATAAAAATCCGTTATCTGAATACGATACAGAATACGAGAAAAAAATAGCTTTTATAAAAGACAAAAATTCTGGTAGTTATGCTTATAAATCCGACGGTACAAAAGTAAAATTATCTGAAGTTAATTTTAATACTGTGGAATTTATCGGTGGGCTTTGGCGTTTTCAAGACGACTTTAAATATAATATTCAGTTAATTCGTGATCGTGAAATGATTTTGGGTAAGAAATTAGATTATAAAGAAAAAACATTTTTTGAATATTATGAGGCTTCAACTATAAAATATAATTGTTATGGTCCGATATTTACAAAATTTGATATGGTCGTAGCAAAATATGTAACAGATATGCAGACGCATTGGGGGTACGGGAATAATGTATCAGAAGCAAGGGCTTTTCTAGGTATAAAATTATATGACAAATATAAAGACTTGATACACTCTGTTGCATGTAAGAATCTGCGAAGCAAAAGAAAAAAATAAACAGTCAAATATTTGCTTTTTACATTTTTATCTGTTAAGATTTTCGCATAATCACAATATAACTCATAAAGGAGAATAAAAAATGGCATTGTCATTAAAGGGAACGCAGACTGAAAAGAACTTGTTAATAGCATTTGCAGGTGAATCTCAGGCTCGTAATCGTTATAGTTTCTTTGCTTCAAAAGCGAAAGACGAAGGTTATCAAGCTATTTCAAAAATATTTTTAGAAACAGCAGAACAGGAACGCGAACATGCTTCTCGTTTGTTTAAGTTTTTAGAAGGTGGTGATTTGGAAATTACCGCTTCATATCCAGCAGGTAAAATCGGTACAACTTTAGAAAACTTGCAGGCAGCAGCATATGGCGAGCATGAAGAAAATACAGTAATGTATCCGAAATTTGCTCAAATTGCTGCACAAGAAGGTTTTGATTCAATCGCGGAAGTTTTGAAAAATATCGGTTATGCAGAACGCTATCACGAATCACGTTATCGTGCCTTGATTGATGCAATTGAATCTGGTACATTATTCAAACAGGATAAGATTGTTATGTGGCGTTGCACAAATTGCGGTATGTGGCACATTGGCACAGAAGCACCAAAAGTATGTCCAGCGTGCTTACATCCACAGGGATATTTTATCAGTGAAGGAACAATATCTCGCTGTGATACAAATGAAGGTTTCTGTGAATACGCAAAAATCGACGACTAATATAATTTAGTTGATAAAAACGGAGGAACTCCCTCCGTTTTTTATTGTTGAAATAGGGTTAATTTGCTAGGTTGGAATAGAGCCCTTATTTGTCGTTAGTTACCTTGCGAATAAGATTTATTTATAAATAAAAAGAAATGAAATGAAGAAAATAATTCTTACAAGTATATTTGGGTTGTCATTTGCTGCATCTGCAAATGCAGGGATAATCGGGTGGAATAATCAATATGTTACGGCTGGAATATCCGGTGGTTTGGGTTCAGAAAGTTTTATGGTTGGTTCTGAAGAAGATGGTTGGGGTATGGGCGCTGATTTGGATAAGAACTTTTTTGGTGCCAATGTTGGTTATGGTGTATATTTGTAAGATAATATTCGTGCAGAATTTGAATTTGAATATAAAGAGATAGAATCAAAAGTAAACGATGATCTTAATAAATTTATTGAGGAAAGTGGAAATGAAAGTAATCCAAATCGTGATTCTTTATTCTTAGTATCTGCGAACTTATTTGCTGATATTGACATGGGGTATAAAATTGTACCTTACTTTGGTTTTGGTATTGGTGCAGGATATTTGTCATCTAC
>CALXMZ010000025.1 GCA_944389645.1 uncultured Alphaproteobacteria bacterium | reverse complement strand
TAAGATCAGCGATGTGTTTCGGCAGGTTAGCATTGTTGGCGCGGACAAGTTGTTTGAAGTGTGCAATTGCATTTTTGGTTAAAGGTAGTATTTGGTCGTCAAATCTGTTAAAACTAAGCGGATATGAGACCTGTTTTGCAATCTTGGAAACATTATACGTGTTAATTATTGCAATTCTGTTGGCAATGGTTTGTTCTTCTGTTCCTGCAATAAAATCCAAACACTTTTTCATATCATAACCTTTTGAAATTAAGGTAAAATGAAAACCGCGGCAAATCAAGTTGATAATCATTTTTTGCGGTGTTATCTTGTTATATAAACGTAAGGGAATATGATGAAAAGGGTTAAAGAAAAGTGGGGCTTTTTGCGTGAAATAACAGAGACGGTTATAAAAGCGTCTTATTGTGGATAACCAAAAATAAGCTGACTTATCAAAATCACGTGTTACAATTAAACAAAAAGAGGGGAAAATATGTACAAAGCTATATCGATAATTTTTGGAATAATATTTACAGTATTTTTGCTAATTTGCACAGTTTCTTTACATAAAATTGCTTATCATCCAAATCAGCCAGATTGTGGCGGTGAGAATGCGTTATTTGTAAGAAATTCTATAGAAGAGTGGGTGCAAGAAGGTCAAAAGCAAAAAATCGTGGTGACCTCCGTGTCTGGTTATCAAAAATTTTTGCGTTCGCCATTGCGTTTGGGTACTACTTTATATAATGAGCTAGAAAACGGTTCTATTTGTTCCGCTAGTGTATCTGTTGCTATTGAAAATACTAAAGATGGGACAAAAAAGAACTTGGGTGACATTGATGTTAGATATCAATTAATAAATGCATCGGAAGGTGGGCGCGTAACCAACATTCTTATGGCAGGATCGGATGTTCAAGATATGAAAGAAAAGCTCATGGATTTGGTCAGAACCAATAAATAACAAAACTGCCCAGAAGGCAGTTTTTATTTTATATGAAACTTTATTTGTTAATTAAAAAAATCACCGAATATGTGAACTTGGTGGCGGCAGGAATAAAAATATTTAGTATGATTAGCCAAAACTAAGGGAAGCTATATTTTTGGTAATTAAAAACAACTGGACTGACGTTATATATTAATTATAAGTCTAATATTGTTTATTTATTTTGATTGGTTACAATTTTTATTAATATAAGTATCTACAATAGGTCGATTAAATGAAAAAAGTTGATGAAAAATTATCGTTAGAGGAATCAAATTTTTATGACTTAATAAGAATATTAAAAAAATATGCTTTATCGTCAAATGAAAAAACAAATAGTAAGAGTACTTCTAAACTAAAAAAACATAATGCTATAATTGTTAAAAATCATCCATATCTGGTATATAAGAGTATTTTAGGTAATGAATATAGGGATAAAGAAGCAGAATTAGATGAAAGGAAAATAACGCTTAATGATTGGAATGATTTTCTTAAAGATTTTTCTATGCGATATCCTGGTAGAATAGAAAGAGTAAAGCATAAGTTTGAGTTATTTATATATTTAGAAAACCATAACTTTTGTATGGATATATCAGAAAATGATGTAAGAACAAAAATTATAGAAGTTCCTATGCCAGATGAAATAACTGGTGGCCATAATGGAAAGCTTGCATTAAGTTTTGAGAATGCAATAAAAGAACAAATAGTTAAATATATTTCTCAGACACAAACTAATATAGAAGTTTTAAAACAATTAATTTAGGACTTCTAAATAACTAAGAACGGTTTATTCTTAACTGCGGCTGGAGGGATTTGACATACTGGAATTTTGTGTCTGGCATTTTGCGTTTGTAGTTATATGATGCAGGCATTTAATTTGTATTTTTGTAAGTAGCCCACTATTAATGTCATTAAATCTGCAAACCAGTCAATTGTAAATTCGTCTATGTTTTCTGTAAGTGTTCCAGGAGATACAAAATTTAAATGCTTAAAATCACAGTATTTTTTATAAGATTTTTCAAAAAATCCATCATCCATTTTTTTTATACGTTTAGAAAAAGACTTTATATAGCCTTCTGGATCTGGTCTATTATAGTTATTCGTTATTAGGCGTATTTTTTCTTGGCTTTCGCCTAAACGATAGTTTATTTGCTTTATGATATTTTCATGGTGGGCTTTTGCTGTTATCCCTTTCGGTTTGATAATAATTCTGTGTCCAACTGGATAAAATAATTTTAATACGGCTGTGTATGCGGCCCAAGCGTGTAGTGATTTTAATGAATTATATGTCGATAGTATCGATATTAAACGTCCTGCCGTGCATCGTGCAAAATATTTTTCTTGATTTACGATTTTTTGTTGTTCTGTTTCATTGTCTTTTATGTAGCTAAGTATGGCGCAGGCTTCTAAAACATTACCTGCAACTAAAACAGCATCATAATAGCACCGCGAGTCGCATAATATAACGAAAGACCGTAAACCTCGAACAATTCTGTCATATAAATTCCAAGTTATGTACAGTAGCATACTTTCTGAACCTATAAAAACAGGAATTGGTTCAGGTGTAAAAGAGCGTATAAAATCTAGTTTGCTTTCGTAGATCGGCATAAAGTTTGATTTTTATTTTATTGGTTGGGTTGTTTTTTTGTGGTATAATACCGACTGAGAGGGGGACAGTTATCGCTTTTTTTTGATTGTTTCAATTACTGTCGTTTTAGGGCGTTTGTTTGCTTCTTTTATGCTTACAAAACGCCCAGTCCCAGCGTCTCTGCCTATTTTAAATCTAGACATTTTTGGTTCCTTTAGTTTGGTGGTTAAAGCCACTCGCTCGGTAGTCACATTATTGTGCCCCCCTGCCATATTAGGGCGTTAACGTTACTATGCGGGCGAAAGGAACCCCTCAGCCAGTATTACAGAGATAATTCTACGTAAGAAGTGTTAGTATTTCAAGTATTTATATTTTTAGTTTTTCCCTGATGTTACATTGGATTTTCCTGTTATGTTATAAAAAAATCCCTGTTATTTTTGCAGGGAATTTTTATGCGGGGCAGGGTAAAAATCCCGAAAATCTGCGGACGTGTTCTATCGTAGGTTGTGTAAAAATTGCCTAAAAATACCGTTTTTTGCAAAAATTCCCTGTTTTTCCCTGTTTTTGACCGTTTTGGTCGTATGTCGGGCACAGGTCTTTCATAAGCCAAAGGTAAAAGGTTTCTTGCACCGCCAGGAATATTAGACATCCCGTGGTAATCCCACGGGGTGTTCTTTTTCGCCCTATTTCCGGCGGTTTTTGTGGGCGACATTACCA
Source organism: uncultured Alphaproteobacteria bacterium (assembly GCA_944389645.1). Taxonomy (GTDB): domain Bacteria; phylum Pseudomonadota; class Alphaproteobacteria; order Rs-D84; family Rs-D84; genus Enterousia. The sequence goes on along the minus strand of CALXMZ010000025.1, from coordinate 106 downwards.
GTGTATATCGCCAGTTGCCAACAATCCGCCCAATTTCATCACAACTATATACTCTGCCCAAAAACCCGATGCCAGTTTTGGTTGATTTTTTACGCGATTTGTGATA
>CALXMZ010000024.1 GCA_944389645.1 uncultured Alphaproteobacteria bacterium | reverse complement strand
CAGAAACAGCAAAAACAGCAGTTGCAAATAAAGCAGATAAATCAGATACTTTGAAAGGTTATGGTATTACGGATGCGTATACAAAAACAGAAGTAGATACTTCTTTGCAAAATAAAGCTGATAATTCAACTGTTTCTACCTTGCAACAAACTGTTTCAGATCAAGGAGGACGTTTGTCTACAGCAGAAACAAATATTACAAGTTTACAGAAAAATTCTGCGACAAAAACGGAACTTTCTGATGGTTTAGCTCTGAAGCAGAATATTACAGATAATAATTTGAATACGGGAAATAAGACAATTACGGGTGCAATCAATGAAGTAAATACTGCTGTAGGTCAAGCAACTACAACAGCAAACGAGGCGAAAACAGAAGCTGGTTTAGCAACAACAGCAGCTGGTGAAGCAACGACTGCAGCAGAAGCAGCAACGACAGCAGCAGAAGCGGCAACGACAGCCGCAAGTGAAGCGACCACAGCAGCTCAGGGAGCCGTACAGACCGCGACAGAAGCAAAGACTGCAGCTCAGACAGCTACGCAGACTGCAACATTAGCAAAAGACAAGGCAGATAAAGCTATACCAGCACCTACAGGACCATGTACAGATACAACAAATAAATGCGTTCTTACTTATAATGGTACTGATTATGCTTGGGAAGTTATTGCAAGATCAACGGATACAGGATTATAAGATTGTTTTTGGGGTTTTTGTATAAAAAATAAAGTTCGTGTTTTATATGATAAAGAATTTATTTACTTTTGGTGTATATTTGTTGTTTTTATGTTCTATAAAAACAAGTTTTGCGGCAATCGCATCAAAAGGTTATGTTGATCAGCAGGTAGACGGTCGTTTAACAGAAATTAATGCCTCTACTTCTGGTGAAGGTAATGTTGTTACAGAAATTTCTACTAGTGGTGCTAATATTTCTGTTAACAAGGGTATAAACGCGGAAACAGTAGATAATAAAGTTAATAGTATTAGATCAGTTGACGAAGCAACAGACGTAAATTACCCATCAGAAAAAGCAGTCGCTACGGTATTAGATAGTAAACAAGATAAGTACATTACTAGTGGTAGTGGCACTTTGGTTGGAAATGATACTTCAGGAACGCATCCAGCAAGTGTTGCTGTTGGGTATGGGGCAACAGCAAATAATTACGGGACTTCTTTAGGAAGTTCCGCTGTAACGGCGGTTAGCGCAATTGCTATTGGTAATTCTGCAGAAGCAACTGCTGAAAATGCGATACAGTTAGGTAGCGGTACAAATGCAGAAGCAAATACCTTTAATGTGGGTGATTATAAATTACTTGGTTCTGATGGGAAAATACCGACAGAACGTATGCCGGATGGTTTGTTAACAAATACTGCAACAGGTTCCGGCTCATTTAGTACGGCGGATGCTACCCCTGTGACTTCGGCAGAGGCCGTTGCAATCGGTAAAAATGCAAATGCAGGAAGTTCCGCTGTTTCTATTGGATCTGGTGCAAATGCTAGTGGTGGTGCTGGGGTCGCACTTGGATATAATTCATCTGTTAACAATTATGATGGCGTTGCAATTGGAAGAGCAGCTAATAGTGGATTATCTAGTATTGCAATTGGGGCAGGTGCTTCTTCTTCGGCAGAAGGTGCAATACAATTGGGACAGGGTAGTAATACTCAGGCCAAAACGTTTAATGTGGGGTTTGGGGCTAGCGCTAATTATAAATTACTTGGTTCTGATGGAAAAATACCTACAGAACGTATGCCGGATGGTTTGTTAACAAATACTGCAACAGGTGCCGGTTCTTTTAGTACAGGTGGTGCAATACCTGTAACTGTGGAACATGGATCTGCAATAGGTGTAAATAGTTCTGCAAAGGCATCGGGAGTGGCTGTGGGGTTTGATGCGTATGGACATTTTGGGGGAACTGCAATTGGCGCTGAAGCTAAATCGAACAGTTATGATGGCATAGCAATTGGACGAAATGCTGTTTCTGAAGGTGGGTATAATGTTGTAATTGGTACAGGTGCAAAAGGAACAACAAATAATTTGCTTTCTATAGGGTATTATTCAGAAAGTACTGAATCTGGCGCAATTGCTATTGGAAATAGGGCAAAAGCAACAGCTAAAGATGCTATACAGTTAGGTACTGGTACAAATTCAGAAGCAAATACTTTTAGCGTTGGTTTAGCAGATAACAATAATTACAAGTTACTTGGTTCTGATGGAAAAATACCGACAGAACGTTTGCCTAATGTTGTGATACCTGTCGGTGGACCAAATGCTACAACTTATGCAGGTATTTGGATCGAGTAAAAAACGCTTGAATGCGTTTTTTTTTATAATGTTCTAAAATAGTGATATTAAACATACTCCCAGACCAGCAGCGATAATCGCACCAATCGTTAATGGCCAAAAATATTTCTTTACAATTGCATTAGCTTTTTCTTGGAAAAAATATAATAAAGTTGCAATTATACCAAAACGACCAGTCCTGAATATCGCAGATACCGCTAAAAATATCCAAAGCGGATAACCTATAAATCCAAGCCATATCGCTAATAATTTATATGGTATAGGTGTTACTGCTGTTAATACAATTATTAGTATACCATATTTGCTAAACATCGGTTTTATTGCCGTTTCGATTAATTCAGGATTTGAAAATGTGTTTATTAACCATATCCCGACAGAATTCCAAAGCCATGCACCTATAAAATATGCTATCGTACCACCAACAATTGAACCCAAGGAGACTGCAATTACAATTGGAATGGCTCGTTTTTTATTCGCTATTATTGGTGGAGTCATAAAAACTTCTGGGGGAATAAATAAAAATATGGATTCGCAGACGGTTAGTAAAAAAACAATCCATGAATATGTGCGACTTTCTGATTTCTGTAATATATAATCTGCAAATTTCATATGCTTTTCCCCTTGGTATAAAAATTTATTTGATTATAATTAAATATTTAGTATTTTACAATTGTTAAATAATCAATTTTCGGAAACTAAATATGATGAAAAAGCAGAATTATTCTAATAGATCAGAACGTATAGCCAGTAAAGTTCAGACTTTGGTAGCAGAAATATTACGTGATAAGTTTAATGAAGATGTTTTGCTATCTGGGGTTTCTTTGGTAGGTGCTGTCGCACATGGGGGATTACAATTTGTTAAGTTATTTTATTATTCTAGAAATGAAAATATAGGTGACGTTCAAAAGCGCTTGGATGACGTTAATAAGATGATCAGATATGAATTAGCAACTAGGATGAATCAAAAATATGTACCGGATATAAGATTTGAATATGATGATACTTTAGAAAAAGCAACAAAAATTGATAGCATTTTGAAAGGTCTGGACGTTAATAAATGAAAAAAATAATGCGCGTTTTTAAAGTACCTGATTTTTTATTAAAAGATTGTTTTTATATAGTAAACCAAACGAGACCAGACGAAGCAGAAAATCTTTATCATAGATTGCAAATTGATGTAGAAAATCGTAGACATATAATGTTCTGTTGTAATGAGGATAATTTCCAATTCGGTTTTATAAAAGGTTCTATAGATAAAAATTATAGAAGGGGAAAAATAGATTATTTGTTTGTCGATAAAAAATATCAAAGAAATGGTGTTGGTGGGGCTCTTTTAGAAGCTTATGAAAAACATTGTGTCGTTAATAATGTTTTAGAAATTTTTTTATATGCTGTGCCTACGTCTCAGGCTTTAAACTTTTATAATAAAAATGGGTATGTTGTTAATAATGATAATTACCTTATGGTAAAGTATTTTGGAAGGTAATTTTTTATGTTAAAAAAATAAATTGCAAGTCTTGATTTACTGGTGTATCATTGCCGCATGTGGTTAAAGGTTTCATATGAAACAGAATAATATAAGAAATTTTGCTATTGTGGCTCATATTGATCATGGCAAGTCGACTTTGTCTGATAGGTTGATTGAATTTACAGGTGGTTTACAATCTCGTGAAATGAAAGCTCAGGTTCTGGATTCTATGGACATTGAACGAGAAAGAGGAATTACGATTAAAGCTCAGACTGTGCGACTGAACTATAAAGCAAAAGATGGGCAGGTTTATCAGCTGAATTTGATGGATACCCCCGGTCATGTCGATTTTTCTTATGAAGTATCTCGTAGTCTTGCTGCATGTGAGGGGGCGCTTATATTAGTAGACGCAACACAAGGTGTTCAAGCTCAGACTTTAGCAAATGCTTATCTTGCCTTGGATAATGACTTAGAAATGTTACCGGTTTTGAATAAAATAGATTTACCTTCTAGTGACGTTGATGCCACGCGTGAGCAAATAGCAGATGTTATCGGGTTAGACGCAAAAAATGCTGTGTGCGTTTCAGGTAAAACCGGTGAAGGTGTACAAGATCTGTTAGAAGAAATTATACAAAAATTACCTTCGCCGCATGGTGATGAAAATAAATCAACAAGAGCTTTGCTGGTAGATTCTTGGTATGATTCTTATCTTGGGGTGGTTATTTTAGTGCGCGTCGTTGATGGAGGTTTGCATAAAGGACAGAAAATAAAATTTATGGCTACGGGGGCTGAGTATAATATTGAAAAAATAGGGTATTTTTCTCCGAAAATGATCGATGTAGATAAGTTACATACCGGTGAAATAGGTTTTATTATTACAGGTATGAAAACAATACATGACTGTAAAGTCGGAGATACAATTGTAGATGCAAAGTCTTCTGCGGAAGATCCATTGCCTGGATTTAAACCTTCTGTACCGGTCGTTTTTTCTTCGTTCTTTCCTGTTGAAGCAGATGATTATCCAAGTTTGCGTGATGGAGCTGAAAAATTAGCTTTAAATGACGCTTCTTTTGTATTCACAACAGAAAAGTCTTCCGCACTTGGTTTCGGTTTAAGATGCGGTTTCTTGGGGCTGCTACATATGGAAATTATAAGTGAACGCTTAAGAAGAGAATTTAATTTAAGCTTGATTAATACCGTACCAAGCGTGCTTTATAAAATTTATTTGCGTGACGGTTCCGTTTTGAATCTGGAAAATCCTGCTGATATGCCGGACGTAACAAAAATTGCATCTATTGAGGAACCTTGGGTACGGGCGACAATTATGATGCCGGATAAATATATGGGCGGAATAATGGCCTTGTGTTCAGAGCGACGCGGTATTCAAGAAAATATATCTTATGTTGGGAACCGTGCTGTTTTGGTATACCTATTACCTTTAGCTGAAATCGTCTTTGATTTTTATGATAGAGTTAAATCTTTATCTTCTGGTTACGCATCTTTTGATTATGTCGTGCATGGGTATAAAGCGTCCGATTTGGTAAAAGTATCTATACTTGTGAATGAAGAAAATGTGGAACCTTTGTCTTTTATGTGTCATAGAAGTAATGCAGAAAAAAGAGGAAGGCAGATCGTTGAAAAATTAAAAGATCTTATACCACGGCATCAATTTAAGATACCTTTGCAGGCCGCAATAGGTGGAAAAATTATTGCTCGTGAAACCATAGCTGCTTATCGTAAAGATGTTACAGCAAAATGTTATGGCGGAGATATTACACGTAAAAGAAAACTTTTAGAAAAACAAAAAGAAGGTAAAAAGCGTATGCGTACTTTTGGTAATGTGGAAATACCTCAGTCCGCATTTATAAATGCTTTAAAAGTATCTTAAAATTTTATAAGGATGGTGTATGTTATGTTAATTTTTAAAGATTTTTTTTATTATTTGAATTTACCTTACAAATATATTAGGGGTGATATAAATGAATATCTTTCGTTAAAAGAAAAGATAAAAAATAAAGAACTAGAAATCGCAACGGCTTTAGAACATATAACAAAATTATGTTATGAATATGAAAATGTTTGTAGCTGCGTTACTAAAGTTATCTTTTATACTGGAAAAAATTATGGTGTCAAAACATATGGAAACTATATAAATTTGTGCTCAAATTTTAATGGTAAACCATGTCAAAAAGAAAATTGCGTTTGCTATAATGCAAATGTGCATTATCATAATTTAAAGCAAGAGATAGAAGATTTAAAGAAAGTTAAAAATAACTTTTTTATGAATAAGTATACAAATAAAAAAAGATAATAAAAAAAAGGAGCAAACTATGTATAATGTTTTTCGCTATATTATAAATACTTCTTTCAGAGATTTTATGAAAGATTGTAGGTCTTATATTGGTTTAGTAAAAGATTATAAACAATCAAAACGTAAGTGTAGTGCAAGTAGAAGTAATATAACAAGTGCTAAGAAACTTAATGATGAAAACGAATCTTGTATACGGACGACTTGGTATATTCCTAGCGTAGTAGGCAATCATGGCCCAACGCCTTCATTTGTAGAAAGCTTTTGTTCTAATTTTAAATTGGAAGAATCTCATACTTTGTGTGATAATAAAAATTGCCCATATTTTGATAAGTATAAAGAATATGAAAAAGCTATGAATGAGTATATGTTATTTTTACGAAAGAAGAGTACATTTTGGCAAGAAAAACTAAATAATAAATATAAATAGTAGAAGAATGATATGGCGCATCAGTTCTTTTTTAACCCTTTTATATTGGATAATTTACCGGCACCTGATTCAGGTTTTGATGTTGTTCAGGACATTTCAGAACCAAGATTGCGAATGTATATAACAAGTAGAGGGGTAAAAAGTTTTTTTGTACGAAAACGTATAAGGGGTAAGGATAAACGCATAATAATTGGTAATTATCCAGAAGTCGATATAGAAACAGCAAGGGCTTCTGTACAAAGCATTTTAGAAAAAGCTTGTCAGAAAATACCTGTTCGACATAAGAAAATTACAATGAAAAAATTTATTTCTTTGTATGTGTCAAATAAAGTTAAAAGAAATATAAATTCTCTTGATAAATTAGAACGCGCCATAAAGAAACATTTAAAAGATTTATTGGATAAAAATATTTCAGATATTTCTTTAGAAGATGTTAAAAGCGTTATCGATAAAATCGAAGGCAAAGCTATAGCCGGTAGAATGCAAGAACTTTTACAAAGTATATTTAGATACGCGCTTGATACTGGTTTTTTAAGGAAAAACCCTATTTCTGAGTTGCAGAAAATTGAGCAAAAAAGAAGAGTAAGACCGTTAAATAAATTTAATTTTAATAAATTATTAAAAGTTATAGAAAAAGAAGATGATCAGAATTTACGAGCTACTTTTTTAATGTTAATTTATGGTTTCGCACCGAAATCTAAAATTTTTTCTATGCAATGGAAAGACCTTGATTTTAATCATTATACTTGGGGTGATATGCCTTTGTCTGATAATGCTGTTGTGTTATTACAAGATTTACCGCAGGATAGTTGCTGGGTTTTCCCAAGTAGAGGAAATGGACATATTACAGATCCCAGATTAGCTTGGAAACGTGTTGTGGAAAAAGCTGGTATATCAAATCTTACTATGGATGATGTTCATAAATTTCTAATGAGACAGTTGATTTGGGCTTCAGATAAAGAAACTTTTAGACGGAATATGAACTCGCTTTTAGACGAACTTATAGAAAGTTGATTTTGTCAAAATATGTTATTGTTTGTTATAATTTCTTGACACTGATAGCATAAAATGATAGCTTTTAATAACGACGCTCATGGTTGAGCCACAAAGTTAACTTAAACAAAGGATAAAAAATGACAACTTTTGAAAAAGTAAAAAAAATCGTAGCTGAAAAATTAGGAGTACCAGAAGCAAAAGTTACAGAAGAAGCTTCTTTCGTAAACGATTTAGGTGCAGATTCTTTAGATGTTGTTGAATTTGTAATGGAAGTTGAAAAAGAATTTGATATTACTATTCCAGATGAAGAAGCTGCAAAATTAACAACTGTCGGTGACGCTGTTAAGTATATTGAAGCTCATAAGAAATAATTATATTTATGGAACTTTGGTTAGTTTTATAATCCGTTTTGCATTTATTGTTGCAGCGGATTTTTTTTCTGTACGTTTGGTTTGAAACAAGTTATTATATAAGCATGTTTAAACTTTATAAAGGAAGCTAAGTATGAAAAAAGTAGTTATTACTGGTATGGGTATTGTATCACCTGTTGGTACTGGTATTGAGTATGCTTGGAAAAGTATTATAAACGGTATTTCCGGTGTTCGTAAAATTGATATTTTTGATGTGTCTGATTTGAGTTCTCAGATTGCAGGTTTGCCGGTAGTCGGTACTGAAAATGGACAATATAATCCTGATTCTGTTGTAGATGCTCGTGAACAACGTAAGATGGATAAATCTATTATTTATGGTGTCGTTGCTGCAGATGAAGCAATAAAAGATGCCGGCCTTATAGATTATGATGGTGATAAAAATAGGATAGGAGTATCTGTTGGTGCGGGTATAGGTGGTTTGAACACAATTTATGATAATTGTGTTGAATTATATGCAGGTGGGCCGCGTCGTATAAGTCCTTTCTTTATCCCGAAGGCAATTATTAATATGACTGCAGGTCATATCTCAATTAAATACGGTTTAAAAGGACCTAACTTATCTGTTGTGACGGCATGCGCTTCTGCTGCTCATTCTATTGGTGAAGCGGTACGTTTAATTCAGCATGGTGATGCAGATATTATGGTTGCAGGTGGCGCAGAAGGGGCGGTTGGTAAAATTGGCGTTGCAGGATTTTGCGCTATGAAAGCTTTAAGTACAAGAAACGATGAACCTGCAGCTGCTTCACGACCATGGGATAAAAATCGTGACGGTTTTGTTATGGCCGAGGGAGCAGGGATCTTAGTTCTTGAGGAATATGAACATGCCGTTGCCCGTGGCGCAAAAATTTATGCCGAAGTTGCAGGTTACGGTTTGTCTGGTGATGCATATCATATAACAGCTCCAGCCCCAGAGGGAGAAGGTGGTATGCGCGCAATGCAGGCCGCGTTAAAAGATGCTGGAATGCAGCCTAAAGATGTTGATTATATTAATGCTCATGGTACTTCTACTGGGTTGGGTGATATCGGTGAACTTCAAGCTGTTAAAAAGTTGTTCGGTGGAACTGATGTTTGTATGTCTTCAACGAAGTCTATGACTGGTCATTTGCTTGGTGCTGCCGGTGCGGTTGAGGCGATATTCTGTGTCTTAGCGATTCGTGACGGGATTGTTCCTCCAACAATTAATTTACAGGATCCAGAAGATGAAGTTGGTGATTTTAATTTGGTACCAAATAAAGCACAGAAACGTGAAGTTAATGTTGCGCTAAGTAATTCTTTTGGTTTTGGTGGCACAAACGCAAGTTTAGTTTTGAAAAAAGTTAATTGATAGTAGAACGGTGTGTTATTAGAAGAAATAATAAGGCTTATAAAATTATCTACTACACGGGTAATAGAGAATAATGTTACCGTTAAAGATCCTAATGGATCAGTATCAAAGTATTCTTTATATGATGCAAACGGTAATTTATTGTTGTATGCATCGTGGTGGTGTCACGGAAATGTTTTTATACTGAAAACGGAGCAAGGCGTTTAGGCTCTTTATGATGGTAACGGTAAAAAATTAAATATAAATTGAGCAGACTTTACAGATATTTTTAGTATGCTTGGTATTAAATGTGAAGTTCAAAAAATGTATTTGAAAAAAATATGGAACGTTAAAAATGCGGGATTTAACCCGCATTTTTATATGATTTTTTCTTTATTTTTCTTCTTCTTTACCAAGACCAATTGTGCTTTTTATAGGTTCAATGATAGTATTCTTTGCACTATCTAACGTTCTTATTAAAGCTCGTCTTATTTTCCCGCTGATCGTCATAGGCAAGCTATCCACGAATTCTATTACTCGTGGATATTTATATGAAGCAGTACGACTTTTTACGTGGTCTTGTAATTGACGCGTTAAAACATCAGTTGGTTGGAAATATTTGTTTAAAACGATCGTCGCTTTTACCGCCATACCACGTGATGGGTCTGGTATACCTGTCACAGCTACTTCACGAACTGCAGGATGTTCCAGTAATACACTTTCTACTTCAAATGGACTGACGCGGTACCCAGAAGTTTTTATTAAATCATCGTTCCTTCCTACAAACCAGTAATAACCATCCGAATCGCGATATGCTACGTCACCAGTATGGTAGTAACCGTCACGAAATACTTGTGAGGTTAATTTTTCATTTTTATGATAACCTTGGAATAAACCTATAGGATGACCGTTCTTTAATGATACACATATTTCACCAACTGTACCTTCGGTTACAGGACGACCATTTTCGTCTAATAGCTGTATATCCCACCCCGCAGCAGGCATTCCCATACTACCAGGTTTAGGTGATATCCATTCGTTGCAGAATAGCATTACACATGTTTCCGTCTGCCCGAACCCTTCGTGTAATTTTATACCCGTTAAGTTCAGAAATCTTTCAAATACTTCCGGATTAAGAGCTTCTCCTGCAATATCTGCTTTCTTTAATGATGATAAATCATATTTTTTGAAATCTGCATGAATTAGCATTTTATAAACCGTAGGAGGGGCACAAAAAGATGTTATTTTATTTTCTGAAATTGCTGTTAATAAATCATGTGCTGTAGCAATACCAGAAAAATCAAACACAAATACTGTTGAACCAGCTAACCATTGACCGTACATTTTTCCCCATGAGCATTTTGCCCAACCCGATTCGGATAATGTAAAATGAATATCATCATCTTTTAATCTTTGCCAGAATAGCGCCGTATTTATATGACCTAGCGGGTACATGAAATTATGTGCAACCATTTTCGGCATGTCTGTTGTGCCACTAGTAAAATAAATTACCATTGTGTCCGTGTTTTCGTTTAATACTCTTTCCATAGTTTTAGGCATTTCTGATAATGATTGTGCTACTTCATCGTTAGTTATGAATTGTATGTCTTTACCCGCAATGGCGTTTTTTATTTCTGTTGTAACGTGACCATCATCAAAAGCTATTATTGCTTTTACATCTGCCTGTTGAATACGGTAATCAATATCTTCTGTTTTGAGCTGATTCGTTGATGGTATAGGTATTACACCAAGTTTATGCATTGCTAACATTAAAATCCAATATTCCCAACGACGACGCAAGAATAAAAGTACCGTATCACCTTTTTGTAATCCGCGACTTGATAGAAAGTTAGCCGCTGCATTTGACATTTCTGATAAGTCCTTAAACGAAAATGATTTTTTTTCACCAGAATCGTTTATCCATAATAAAGCCTCTTTATCTGGAGTTTCTTTACCAAGTTCATCAATAACATCATATGAAAAGTTGAAATTATTCGGTACTATTAGTTTAGCGTTATCTACGTAATCTTCGTAGTTATCAAATTTACTTTTTTTTAAAAATTTAAGCGCAAACATATATTATGTCCTTTGTATAATTTATTATTGTATGAAAAAGTATTGCAGATATTTTTCTCAAGTTAAAGAAAAATAACACATAAAAGTAGTTGATTTTTTCGTCGTGGGGTTGCATAATCCGGCTACTTTATGTATTGCGGAGTGTAGCTCAGTCTGGTAGAGCGCTACGTTCGGGACGTAGAGGTCGCTGGTTCGAACCCAGTCACTCCGACCATTGTCATTTTATAGAATTAATTAGTATATAAAATATAACAATATTCTTATAAAAATAAGCATAAATTTAATGGTTGTTTGCTTGGATGATTTTTAGTTTGGCAATTTTATTTTTATTTGTAATAATCAATGGGCAATGAAAAAAATAAAGATTTCTAAAAAATATTTTATTAAGACTATTATTTTTAGTGTTTGTTTGTTGTTTTTAGTCTTGTTTTATCTGTTCGGTTGGCATTCTTGTGTAAAAAATAACTCGGTTTTTGAAGTTAGACAGGGTGAAACGGTTTCGTCAATTGCAAAGCAGTTATATAAAAAGGATTTAATAGATTCTATAGCTTTGTTTAAACTGTCTGTAAGGGGTAATGGTGGTAAAGTACAGACTGGTAAATATGAGATCCCCGTCGGTACAAGCGTTTGGCGTATTGCTAGAAAATTTGCAACTGGTGATATTGCAACAGTAACAGTGGTCATTCCTGAAGGAACAACTATAAAACAAATAAAAGAAATTCTGTTGGGCGTTTCTGCATTGACCGGTTCAGTTGAATGTGGTGAAGGTACGAATCTTCCTATTTGTAATTTGCAAGAAGGAGACCTGTTCCCTGATACTTATAGAGTCGCAAAAGGTACATCTAGGTTGGCCTTTTTAGATCTAATGCGCAGAAAAATGGAAGATACAGAAAAAGTCTGGGAAAAAACAGGGCGGATTATGCCTAAAACTCTTAATAGTTGGAATGACATAATAACTCTGGCTTCAATTGTGCAGAAAGAAACCCCAAAAATATCTGAAATGCCTGTCGTAGCAAGCGTTTATTTAAATAGACTTGAAAAAAATATGCGCTTACAAGCTGATCCGACTGTTGTTTATGCTATAACGAATGGGCTTGGTGATATGCGTGGTAATCCGTTATTGCTTGAGCATTTAAAGGTTAATAGCCCTTATAATACTTATATTCATTATGGTTTACCTCCGACGCCAATAGCAAATGTCGGTTTAGATGCTATAAAAGCAGTTATGCAACCTGCCGATACAAATTATTTGTTTTTTGTTGCGGATGGTAACGGTGGGCATAAATTCGCAAAGTCTTATGAAGAGCATATGAAAAATCAGGCCGTTTGGAGATCTATAAAGAAAATGAAGATTAAAAACTAGTTTTATAATTTGATTCTTATGTCTGTTGTATTTTTAATACCCGTTTTTTCGCATTTTTTTATGTCAATAAGAATCAAATCCGAATCGTGAAACGTGACAATTATATCATATTTTCTGCCGTTTTGCAAAAATCTTTTGACTTGAAAATATGTTGCTTTACGAGCTAAAATATTCCTAGCTAGATAAAAAGTTCTAGTTTAAATAACTCAACTGAAAGGATAGAGTATGAAAAAATTAGTTTTAACATCTTTGTTGGCTGTTTTTGCTGTGTCGGGCGCAAACGCTGCTGCTATTAATGATAATCCATTGTATCGTCCAGATGCAGGAAAGTTCTACAGCATGACGGAATTGTCTTCTGATACGAATTCTACAACATTGGTCGGGTTGGATGAAGAATTTGGTTATGGTATTACTGATAGATTGGCTGTCGGCATTGCTATGTCTATGGCAGAAAATAATTGGTTTGATCAATCTCAATGGGGAACTTTGGGTATCGGTGTAAACTATCGTCTGTTGAATATGGGCAATTGGAAAGCAGATATTTATGGTAGCTATGGCGTTAATCCTGTGTGGGATTACGGCGCAAGCTTTATGGATGAAGATCTGACATGGTATAATTGGAATATCGGCGTTCGTGCAGGTTATATGACAGAGGCCTGGACGGTTGCAGGACATATTGATTTTGATTATTCTAATTCTGAATCATTTAACTGGGGTGATGATGGTTGGCATTTTATTAGTGCTGGCTTAGATGCGTTCTTTGCGTTGAACGATAGTTGGTCAGTGTTGGTTGGTGCTGAATATACAGGAATTATCGATGATAGAGTAGAAAATGCTGGAAGTTGGGAAGGTAAGTTAGGAGCAAACTATAATATCGATGAAAATAAATTCTTGGGTGCTTATATTACTAAGTTTATGAACCATACTGGTGCAGGTCAGTGGACTATCGCTGATGGTTTCGGTTTTGGTGCTAAATTCGGTATCCAATTCTAATTTATTTGTATAGATATTAACCCGACTCTTGTTAGTCGGGTTATTTTTTTCATATTTTATATTTTGAGATTTGCTTCCTGTGGAAAAATTATAAGTATATATGGCAATATTTTGGTGATACATTATGAGTGGCTTATGTTTAATAAAAAAGTTGTCATATTTAATTTTTCTTTGCTAGTTTTTTACCCTTGTGTATTAAATGCAAAAGGTATATCTGATGTTAGTAGATTGACTGAAGATAAAGAGTTTTCTGCTACGTTTGGGGCAGAGTTTAAAACAGGTGCTAATAAATCTGATACGGGGCACGATGATATTGCATCTGGTTCAATAGATGAGTTAGGTGTGGAGATAAATTATACTTTTTTAGATGATTGGACTTTTTCTTTTAGTACAGGAAATGATTATGCGGATTCTCAGGTTGGTCTTAGTTATAAAGTTTTAACTAATGATGGTTTTAAATTAGATTTGTCTGCAGATTATGGTATCGCTTGGACGAAAAATGCAAAAACGGATGAAAGAATAGGGGATAATAATTTTGATTTTGGTGTTCGAATTCATGGTATAGCAGGAGAAGCTTTTCAGTGGGCTGCAAAAATTACAGGGCAATTCGTTTTTGCTGATCCTAAGAATTTTTGGAACGTGAATTTTGCAATTGAAGGTATGTATTATTTTTCTGCTGCGTTAGCAACTAAGATGGAATTCAATTTTAAATTTAAAGAAATAGAAAATCCTGTGACTCTTTATGATAGGTCAATAAAAGCGGGTTTAGTTTATAATATGTCTGATAATGCTTCCGTGCATCCTTACGTTAAATATCATTTTAAAACTAAGAATAGTGACCATAGTGAAATATTGCCAGATGACGATTGGAAATTCGGAGCAGAATTTTCTGTCGTATTTTAATTTTTTTATATTGAAGTATAACGGTGTACATATAAACATTTTGTCATTTTTGTGATGAGTAACAATTCCTAGATTTATAAGGATTCCAAGCAATTTTTCTTATAAAAAAGTCTATATTTTCCTTGACAATGATTGAGTTCACGGTTATAGTATATTCGCTTTCCGTGTAAATAAGGGAAGAAAAAAACACAGAAATCTGCATTTTTTGACAGATTTATAATCGCGGTTTTTCCGTTGAAATAAGTCTGGTGGGCAGTTTTTGTGTAGCTAAAAGTACAGAAACAAAGAGATTTTGAATGCCAACAGTAAATCAACTGATTCGGAAACCACGTAAAAAGGTAGTTGTAAAAAGTACTGCTCCTGATATGGTGGAATGTCCGCAAAAACGTGGTGTTTGTACACGTGTGTATACAACTACGCCCAAAAAACCTAATTCTGCACAACGTAAAGTTGCTCGTGTAAAGCTTGCGAATGGTCGTGAAGTTACGGCTTATATTCCAGGTGAAGGTCATAATTTGCAAGAGCATAGCGTTGTTATGATACGAGGTGGTCGCGTTAAAGACTTGCCTGGTGTAAAATATCATATAATCCGTGGTGTTTTAGATACTAAGGGTGTTGATAATAGAAAACAGGGTCGTTCTTTATATGGGGCAAAAGCCGGAAAATAGTTAGTTTAAATGACACGCGTTCAAGTGCGTGAGTAATTTGGTTAAGAAACCAAGTGAAGTAATAAAAAAGGAAATAGAATGTCAAGACGTAAAACTGCAGCAAAACGTGAGATTTTACCGGATTCTAAATATAATAATCTGGTAGTTGCAAAATGTATTAATATTGTTATGTGGGATGGTAAGAAAGAAGTTGCTGAAAATATTGTTTATGGAGCATTGGAAAATTTGAAAAAAATTGCTAAAGACGGTGATGAGTTATCAGCTTTTTTGGAAGCAGTTGATGCGTTAAAACCTTCTATTGAAGTAAAAGGGCGTCGTGTCGGTGGTGCTACTTATCAAGTTCCTGTTGAAGTAAGGCCAGATCGTCAGCAGACTATGGCTTTGCGCTGGTTAGTAACTTTTGCACGTAAGCGTGGTGAACGTTCAATGAAAGACAGGTTGTTCGGTGAACTGCGCGATGCTTTGAATGGTCAGGGTGGTGCATTCAAGAAAAAGATTGATACTCATAAAATGGCGGAAGCTAATAAAGCATTTGCTCATTTCCGTTGGTAATCTTTTTATGAAAATAATTAAACCAAAGTAGGCAAACAATAAAAAAAGAAAATAAGGAAAGAATAACATGTCAGTCGGAAAAACCGCACCTTTGAATATGTATCGCAATATAGGTATTATGGCCCATATTGACGCAGGTAAAACAACTACATCGGAACGTATTCTTTTCTATACCGGTAAAACATACAAGATTGGCGAAGTTCACGATGGTGGCGCCACTATGGACTGGATGGAACAAGAACAGGAGCGTGGTATTACAATTACTTCTGCTGCAACAACTTGCTTTTGGCGTGACCATCGTATTAATCTAATTGATACTCCGGGGCACGTTGACTTTACTATGGAAGTAGAACGTTCTTTACGCGTTTTGGATGGTGCAGTTGCAGTTTTTGAATCTGTATCTGGCGTACAACCGCAGACTGAAACGGTATGGCGCCAAGCTGATCGTTATAACGTACCGCGTATTTGTTTCGTAAATAAAATGGATCGTATCGGTGGTAATTTCTTTCGTTGTGTTGATATGATACGTGAACGTTTAGGGGCTAATCCGTTGGTCCTTAATTTCCCAATTGGTGCCGAGGCTGATTTCTGTGGCGTCGTTGACGTAGTGGAAATGCGTGGTATCGTTTGGGAAGACGATTTAGGTAAAGATCCTCATATTGTTGATATTCCTGCGGATTTAAAGGACAAAGCTGAAGAGTTGCATAATAAGTTAATTGAAGAAGTCGTTACTTTAGATGATGATATCATGGAAGCTTATATGGAAGGTAAAAAACCTGACGTTGCAACTATAAAACAACTAATTCGTAAAGGTACAATTAACCAAAACTTTAATCCTGTTTTGTGTGGAACTGCGTTTAAGAACAAAGGCGTTCAGCCGTTATTAGATGCAATTGTTGATTATTTACCGTCACCGTTGGATGTCCCTGCTATTAGGGGAACAAAAATGGACGGTGAAACGGTTGCAGAACGTAAACCTGATGCAAAAGAACCTTTCTCTGCGTTGGCATTTAAGGTTGCAAATGATCCGTTTGTTGGAAATTTGATGTTTATCCGTATTTATTCTGGTAAATTAACGTCAGGGTCGTATGTTTATAATTCTAATCGTGATAAACGTGAACGTGTCGGTCGTATGCTG
Organism: uncultured Alphaproteobacteria bacterium; assembly: GCA_944389645.1. Lineage (GTDB taxonomy): Bacteria > Pseudomonadota > Alphaproteobacteria > Rs-D84 > Rs-D84 > Enterousia. Next base: position 1,821 of record CALXMZ010000024.1, on the reverse strand, counting down.
TTAATGCATGCTAATAACCGTGAAGAAATAAAAGAAGCATCTGCTGGTGATATCGTTACATTGGTAGGTATGAAAGAAACTATTACTGGTGATACTTTATGTGACGAAGCAAATCCGATAATTTTAGAAAATATTCATGTACCAGAACCAGTTATGAGTATAGCTGTTGAGCCTAAAACAAAAGCAGACGTTGAAAAGATGGCTTTGGGGTTGCAGGCTTTGGCAAAAGAAGACCCATCTTTCCGTGTATCTGTTGATGAAGAATCTGGTCAGACGATTTTAGCAGGTGTAGGAGAGTTGCACTTGGAAATTTTAGTTGATCGTTTGTTGCGTGAATTTAAGGTAGATGTGAACGTTGGTGAACCACGTATCGCATATCGTGAAACTTTCCGCAAACCGGTTACGGAAGAATATACGCATAAAAAACAGTCTGGTGGTTCAGGTCAGTATGCTCAGGTAAAAATTGAATTTGAACCGTTAGAACCGGGTAAAGGCTATGAGTTTGAAAATAAGATAGTTGGTGGGGCTATTCCGAAAGAATATATCCCTGGCGTAGAAAAAGGTTTGAAGATAGCACAGCAGACAGGTGTTCTGATTGGCTATCCAACAGTGGATTTCAAAGCAACATTGGTAGATGGTAAATATCATGAAGTTGACTCTAATGTATTGTGCTTTGAAATTGCGGCGCGTGCTTGCTTCCGTGAAGCAATGAAGAAAGCTGCGCCAAAATTACTGGAACCGATAATGAAACTTTCGGTTAATACACCGGAAGAATACGTCGGTGATATCATCGGTGATCTGAACAGTCGTCGTGGACAAATTAATGGTATAGAAACTCAGTTTGGTAATCAGGTAATTTCTGCTTTTGTTCCATTAGCAAACCTGTTCGGTTACGTAAAGACGTTGCGTTCTTTGTCGCAGGGGCGTGCAAATCCTTATATGGAATTGTCGCATTATGACGAAGTGCCTCAGAACGTTGCGGATGAAATTATAAAGAAGTTAACAAAATAAAGTAAAAAAAGATTGTGATTTTTGATTTCTGGTTTATGATTGAATGCAGAAAGTATGAATCGGAAATCAGATATCAGAAATCAAATTAACAAGCCAAGCCTAAGGAGAAAACTATGGCAAAAGAAAAATATGTAAGATCTAAGCCGCATGTCAATATCGGTACGATTGGTCACGTTGACCATGGTAAGACTACGTTGACAGCTGCTATCGTTCATTACTATGGTGTTGGTGCTGATCAGGCAAAAGGTGTTGATCAGATTGATAATGCACCAGAAGAACGTGCACGTGGTATAACAATTAATACAGCTCACGTTGAATATGAAACGGAAAGCCGTCACTATGCTCACGTTGACTGCCCAGGACACGCTGACTATGTTAAAAACATGATTACAGGTGCCGCGCAGATGGATGGTGCTATCTTGGTTGTTGCTGCAACTGATGGTCCTATGCCACAGACACGTGAACACATCTTGTTGGCTCGTCAGGTAGGTATTCCAAAAATCGTTGTTTACTTGAACAAATGTGATTTGGCTAATGACCCAGAATTGTTGGAATTGGTTGAAATGGAAATCCGTGAATTGTTGTCTGCAAATGAATTCGACGGTGACAATGCTCCAATTATTCGTGGTTCTGCTGTTTCTGCTTTGGAAGGCAAAAACGACGGGTTGGGTAAAGAATCTATCGATGCTTTGTTGAAAGCATGTGACGAATATATCCCATTACCAGAACGTCCAGTTGATAAACCATTCTTGATGCCAATTGAAGACGTGTTCTCTATCACAGGTCGTGGTACAGTAGTAACAGGTCGTA
>CALXMZ010000023.1 GCA_944389645.1 uncultured Alphaproteobacteria bacterium | reverse complement strand
CAGTTCCAGCGTGGCTGATCGTCCTCTCAGACCAGCTATGGATCATCGCCTTGGTAGGCCGTTACCCCACCAACAAGCTAATCCAACGCGGGCACATCCATCACCGATAAATCTTTCCCGTTTCCGGTGTATGCGGTATTAGCGTTCGTTTCCAAACGTTATTCCCCAGTAATGGGCAGTTTCCCACGCGTTACTCACTCGTGCGCCACTAGATCCACAGGGCAAGCCCTGCTTCACCCGTTCGACTTGCATGCCTAAGACCTGCCGCCAGCGTTCGTTCTGAGCCAGGATCAAACTCTCAAATTCTTAAAAAACCTGTAGTTAAGTCCTGTGCATACTAAACTAAGCTGACTTTATAATCAGTTCGTCTTTACATATATATATTCGCAAGACAAGTTTTAACGAGGTTCTACTTAATTTGTAAACCTACTACCTGTCTAAGATATGCACATTTGACTTAGTCAAAGTTTGGATATTTCCAAATTCAACTGTCTGCATATCTCTTCTTGAACAGATTTTTGAATTATTCAAAAAATCTTTTGATGAGCTGCTTTTATTCACAATGTTTGCGTAATTAACAAGAACCCTATTCGTTTGGTCGTTCCGTTAACCGCAGAATTTCAGGGGTTGAGATTTTTTTGATTCTTTCTCAACTTGAAAGCCCGCATAGTATGCGCGCAATTTTCTCAAAAGTCAAGCGTTTTTTAAAAAATATTTTTCTCTTTTTTGTTAAGCATATTGAAAAATCTTAGAAAACCGCCATTTTTATAACAATATTTTATACACTTTTTATTCAGCACACTAAAAAAACACGATTCGAATTATAACAATATACCGATTCGCGCATATATCATAATAAAACAAAACCCGTCGATTCGACAGGCTTCGGTATAAAAATGATAATGTAACCGTAAAAAATTAAAAACGGTACATAAAACCTATTTTTATAATCGGATAAAACTTTAGTTTATCCAACTCTTCTTGCGCATCCGACAAAGCGTCTCGTTTCGCTTGTTCAAACTCCACAAAATCCGATAGATTTAAATTTTCCCAAGATTCCCCGTTCCATTTCTGTAAGTTTTCTACCGGTAAATCTAAACCTAGCTGAGCAGTCTTATTTGTAAAAACAACACCTGCATCCATATATATCTTAAACCCAGCAAACAACCCTAAATCAAAACCTGCCCCCAGGTAGGGCCCACGATAGTCCCAATCCGCTGTAGCCATACCATAAACCTCATTCCCACTATATTTATAATCTATACCTTCCAATTCAAACGCAAACTCAGAATCTGGTAGACCGTCTACTTTACCAGTTAAATTCGCTTCCAGATTTAAATTACCAAAATAATAACCACCACTTATTCTTACCCCCCCCAGAAACCAAGTATTACCAAATGGATAAAAATCTAACAAAGCTGCAATATGTTGCCCTTTTATCTCGCCGTCTTTTACCGTCAAACCGTCACCGATATCAATACCATCGTCACCCATAAATTTATCTATACCTGAATTAATTAAAGACTTTACAGGTGAAGTACTTGCAAAATCTAAACGGAACCCAAATCTTTTTAACCAAAACGAATCAAAGTTTTTATTCGCATAACCAACAAAGCCATTTAAACCACTTGTTGCTGATACGCCAACACCTAATTCCAAACCATGCGGGAATTTTATATCAGAATTAGCATAATTTTTTTTCTCTAAAACCGTTTCTGATTCGTCTGCCGTAACGTTATTTAACGTTTCACTTTCAAGTTTTTCTTCTGAAACGCCTATACTTTCAGCGAAACCCGGACTAATTAACATAGATAAAAAGACAAAAACAGAAATTTTTTTCATGCTTTCCCCCGTTTAAAATTAATTTAATATTTTTACTTAAGTAAGTATAGCAAAATAAAAAAAAACACCTCAATAAAAAAATATCTTTAAAAATATGTTCAAACCTTGAGTTTTTTGTGATATTATTCAATGTATGAAAACACATATATTTATTTTTTCTTCTATACTAATTCTGTGTGGAAGCTCTTTGGCCGTTGCTTCTGAGTGTATCGGTGAAGGTTGCAATATTGAACCTATTAATAAACCAGAAATTTCTGAACCAACAATTCTTAATACCGTACAAATATCCGACGTCGTTCAAGAACCAGTTCAATCTGTAGAATATATTTATGCCCAACCAATGAAAATGCGTGAGGCAAAGTTATTATCTATTAAACCAGTTCCGAAAGACACAAGACCGCCTGTCTGGGATGGTACGAACGGTTCCTACAATACAAAGAAATACGATAAAACTGTAGATTGGCGTGATGGCGTACCAATTTGGGATGATTCTATTTCTAACTATAAACAAAAGGATTTTTCTGACTGGTTTTTAGAACCTATGCCTGAAATTTATCTCAGAGAAGCAAATAATTTAAATGCAACAATAAACGGACAGGATGACGACTTAATTTCTTTATATAATCAAAATATGAAATCTGCCGAAGCTACTCGTGCCCGAATAGAAGAACTTTTGACTCCTAATAAACCGTCTGACAACTTATGGTTAAGCAAGGATGATACTATTATTGAAAGCACAAAAAAAATGATTGAGCTACCTGCTCCTAAACCAGAATACACGGCTCAAGATTTAACAGAAGTCGTAACAATTACTTTTGGTAAAATGGATGGTTGCCCTTTTGATACAGAAACAGAATGCGAAATATGGCGCAGAAAGCCCATAGTCATTGAAACGGTTTCACCACGTAGCCCCAAAATACGTGCAGACAAAATGAATGATTTTATAAGAGCTGCGCGTTGCAATAATGAAATTACCGCAAACGAAGCTGTTTCAGCACCGTTGTTGGAACGTTACAAAATGCTTATGAAATCTGCACAAGCCTGTTGTACAGACGGTATGGCTTATGCACTTAAAAGAGCAGGGGCAACGGACGGTTTGGTTTATAAATTCTTAGCAGACGACGCCAATTTCTATGGATTTGGCAATCGTTGTCTAATGACAACAGATAAAGAATTAGATACAAAATATCCGAATACAGCAACCGCTGCTGTTGCAGCAGATGTACGTAATGGTTGTTTATGTCGCGGACGTCAATGGTTCGAAGCAATGTTGGCTCCATTTAAAGATGTGTATAAATCTATGCCAGAATTTAAAGATTATAAATTTTATTATACATATACCGACGGACTACAACGCGAAATAACGGTATCTGTAAATACAGATGTTCAGAATGTATTAAATCAATTATCTTTATGCCCATGACCATTCGCTAAAAAATGCCAATTACAACGAAAACGCCACGATTTTAAATCTAAGCGTTTTCGTTTATATAAAATTTAAAATCTAAAACGAATTTGATACCAAATCAACCTACTGTTAACACGGTATTTTAACCATCATTCCGAGTATTATTATTTGGTTGCTGAGTTTTATTATTTCTACTATCTATCGCATTCATTACAGCTATATTTAGCCGATATGCACATTGATTTACTGAGTCGGCTTTCGATTGTAAATTTGATTCATTACAAGGGTAAACAGAACCGCCATCTTTTTGCAAATCTTCGTTATCAATCGCCCCGAAACTTCTAGCAAATTCTATATCATTCTTCAACTGACGGTAAGCATCATTAATATTTCCATCGCTTACAGCCTGTAACACTTTTTTAATATTTCTTTGTATACAATCCAGACCGTTCGAAGGCGTTGTTTCTAAGAAACAGTTTTCTGCCCCGCTCAAAACAACATTTTTATCGCTAGAAGCAGAACTGCTTGAAGAAGAAGACGTGGTTGCACCTGCTGCTTCTAACTGTGACAAAAGAATTGCCTTACGTAACTGTGTTTTAAAACGACTTATAGTAGCTTCTAAAAAGTCATACTGCTTTTTTAATTGCTGAGTCATTATAGTTGATTTTAACGCGACAACATCACGTATTAATTGTTTATCTGCATCATTACTGGGATTTTTAACGTCGCCAATATTATACACATGAGTACTACATAAAGTTATTTCTGGGTTAATACGATCATTTCCGCTAATAGAACAACCATTATCTGTTGCAGCCTGTGCACTTATACTCAAAATAATACTTAATACCCCCCCTACCGCAGAAGTTCGCATATTTAAACCAGAAAAAATTTTATTTATACACTTCATTTACCTAATTCCAACTTTATAGCCATGCTACCTGTAATTTCTCTATTTATTCGCAGAATCACTAGATGTTTGTTTTTCACACACTAATCTTACCCTATCTTCTGATATCCCGCTACAATCACACGAGGAAGTGCTTTCATCCCATTTTGCACCGTATTTCTCATAATCCCAACAGAAATCTATCAAAAAGGCTTTTTCCGGTACATAATAATAATTTTTGTTTGCAACAGAACTTATATCTTCCAAACGCGTCTCGTCTGCGCGAGTTTTACCATTTTTATCAACACACCTTGCCAAATCTATATCAAAATTAACATATTTATCACCACTACACTTACATGAATTACTTCCTTCGTCCCAACGAGTATAGTTTTTGTCAGGACTGTTGTTACAAATGCATTTATCATACTTATAATTATTATTACTTAAATTTCCGCATATACTATAAACACTTGTTTTTGAGCTTGTACTAACACTTGTCAACAAAGTATCTTCATTATAAATTGATTCTAACTCAGAATCTGCCACACATATGACTTGCGGTAAAGTCTTTAAAGCAACATTCTTTTGTAAATCTTGATATCTATTAGATCCAACAGCGCAATATTTTACGCCATCTGGATTCGCACTTTTATTTCGTCCGAAGCGATCACCACCAAATACAGAAGGTGCATCTTGCTCTATCATACGCTGCAAAACCTCTATATCAATAGATGCCTGCTTCTTGCGATTACGGAACAATGTTGAATTATCCAGCGATTCTGATGCACAACCTACACGGATTTGTACCCCATCTTCATCTCCTTTCGGATTCAACCAATTACGCTCTACTTCTGCTTCATCAGTTAACATCTTTATCAACTGACAACCACCATCAGACATAGGCACGACTTGCCCGACAGTACATTCTGCACCGCCACGAACAGTCCCTTCTACGGTTGTGACATTAACAGAACGACCATTTATGCAATTGTCATTGTTATAATGCATAACCTGCCCTTCATCACATAAATACTGTCCCCAAACGTTACAAGTTCCGTTTAACATCATATAAATATCGGTAATATCAACACCAACTGTTTGAGCCAAAATTAATGCATCATATAATTCGTCTAAAACTGCATTATACGGATCAAAAAAATTCATAGCTTTTTGCTTAAACGTTTTGACTCTTTTCGGTCCTGTGCAATTATTACCTGAAGAATCGCAACCGGCATAATTAAAAGCATCTTTCATAGATTCTTCAACTTTTTTTAAATTAACTTCTGCATTTTCTATTTTTGCTAATATTTCACCAGACACCTGTTCACGCAATAAAGCATCGGCAGAAACCCCCGTCAAATCAGAAATCTGATTTATACTATCAGAAACTAAACCACCAGAATTTTTCGAAGAACCAGAACTTAAAGATGCAGACTGTGCGGCAGTGTTAGCTTGAGCAATAGCCTGAGCCGTTAACTGTTGCTGTTCTGCTAATGCGGCCTGTAATTGAGCCGCAGTTTCGGCACTTTGTTGTTGCATTTGGGCCTGCATTTGCTGCATCTGCGTCTGCATTTGTTGCAACTGTTGGGCACTTTGCTGTGCCGAAGCCTGTGCCGCAGCGACCTGAGCTTCTGCAACCTTCTGATTTGCTTTTGCAGTAGAATTTGCAACCAACTGCGCCGCGATCGTTTCTACCAACTGAACACCATATTCTTTGCATGCTTCATTAGACTCAACACAACCAGATACAATTGGGCGCGCAATTTCCATAGACGTACAACCACCATTTGCACACTTCGGTTGCGTACAGCGCAATATCAATGAATTACAATTACTAAAATCTGCAGTTGGGGCACTTGCTGAACTACCAGAAGAACGAGCATTCACAAAATTATTCCAATTTGTGTTGTTTATTGAACCAGAAGTAGGATTATACGCAGTCAAATTGCTTCCAAGAGTCGTAGAAACAGGATCGGCAAATGCATCAACCGACAATAAATACAAAAACAGTAATAAAACTCTATTAAGCTTTTTCATATTCTCTCTTAAAATTAATTCTAACACAAAAAAAATATATACAAAAGTTAAAAATTAAAAAAGCACAAAAAAATAATTGACAAAATAAAAAACATGTCTAAAATTCCTATTCATGATAATAGAAAATGGCGTTCTTATATCAATAAATGATTCAGATCTCACGAAAGATGGTGAACTTTATATTCCAAATACGGTAAAAAGCATTTCTCCTAATGTAGGCGAAGGTTTACAAAACTTAAAAAAAATTTTTTTCCCAGATTCTTTAACAGAAATATCAAATAAAGTATTTTGCAACAATCATAATCTAGAAGAAATATTCTTCGGAGAAACTATAAAAAACGTAAATTCCGATGCCTTCTCAAATTGTTTTAATGTAAAAAAAATACAAATACCAAGTAATTGGTGCAGTATTTTATTGTGGTCTCCTTTCGCAACGAACAATTTAAAGACAATCATAAAAAACACAGAAAACGGACAAAAAACTTTTAATATAGGTAAATATGCAAACATGTGTTTTTATGAAAAATCAAAACGTACTTTATTCGGAATTAATATAATTGAATTACAACGTTTAAACTTTAATAAGACAGATATCTGTGGTAGCACTTATTATGCAATAAAAATAAAAGATTTTACATATACAGGGTTATCTTTAAGAGAAGCTATCAACAAAGCCAAAAAAGATATTATAATTAATGAATTTAAACACCATTTATGGCTTTATAAAACAAAACACGAGAAATTTAAGCATATTTATAGAATAGAAAACATCCTATTTAACTCTTTAAATGCAACATTATCGGAAGAAAACAAAATTAACAATATAACCAGAGAAAAATTACGAAACTATACAAAGATATTACCTGTAGTTATAAAAAATCTTGACTTTATGCTATCCAAATACCCTTATGCAAGCATTGATACTTTTGAATTACATGGTGTTTCCATTGAGAAATTAATAAAAAAGATTTTTTCACGAAACAAATCTTATACAGAAGTAAAGAAAAAAACAACGCACCTGCTAAAGAGACATCCGGTAAGCTTTATGGAACTATCTGAAATGGCTTTTCAAGGTTACCAAAACCCCGGCTGCTTTCCATACGAATGGTTAAAAGGATTGCCTAGCTCTAATATAAAAAAAGCGACCACCGATTTACACCAAGCTTTTCGCAGAGCCAGTATAAAAACTTATACAACAGAAAATAATTTGCACACTATTGACTGCGTAAAAAAAGCAATAGAAAAATTAGAAGCGGATATATTAAAAATCACGGGAAAGAAAGCAAAGATAGAATATCTATCTTCTGGAAACTTTACAAAAAATTATGTAATAAAATTTATAAACGGTCAAAAGTATGTGTGGAAAACTTATCATTCTGATAGAGATAATCAATATATAAGTACATGGGCACATGATACAATAACTCAAAATTCCTTTTTATTATCTGGGAAAAAATATATGGGGAAAATAAAATTCAATAAAATCTTTACTGCAGGGATTAGCACACAACGAGGTGAAAGATATATAATACAACCATATGTATATGGTAAAATTGATAAAATACCAGAAAATTATTTTATGCAGTTTAAATTTTTTAGTCTGTACGACTTTAATGAAATTCGTAATCGCTTTGGCAACACAATAATAGACGTAGGTGCAATCACGATAAATAAAAAAGCTTATAACAGAAAAACCGAAGAAAAGAAAATATTGAACACGATTTTATATCAATCTTGGGAAGATTTATACTTCATATTAAACAATTATTCTTCAAAACAGGTATATAAAATAATTGACGAAATTTCAAAAAATCTATTTTATAAAACCCCAAACTATAATACGATTATTGCTAAAATAAATTTCTTAAAGAATAAATTAAATTCACGTGGATATAGATAAAAACCGCCTTTAAAGGCGGTTTTTCTTTCCTAGCTAAAGATCAATTATTCCATACTTGTACTTATGGTATCACCATATACTCCGATTTCATCTGCTCCGATGTAGCAACGTATATGATTACCGACATTGGCCATCCATTCATCTATTGCGGCACGCTCTGCGGAATCTAATTTTGATTCTTGAATAGTATTGGTAATTCCCCAAGTTAATACACCACCCAAGACACCACCAACAGCCGCACCTACACCTGTCGCAACTTTGTGTTGTTTATCATCCTTATTTGACGAATCTTCAGATATAGCATATATCTTACACTGAGAATTTAAATCTTCTAACTTATTTAAATAATCTGTTTTTGCATCTTCTTTGGCTTTAGAATATTCATCATCTTTCATTTCACCCTGATTATTATAAACAGAACTCATTTTTGTATAAGCAGTTGTCAAATCATTCAAATAGTCTTGATGAACCCCCAATTCTTTTGCATAAGCAACCGCAAGCTGAGTATTTCTATTTAACGTATTTATATCACCGCTATTGGCATTTGACTTAGCTTCTGTTAATGAATCCTGACAATTTTTACTCAAAGTTTCTTTGTTAACATTGGAGCTGTTAGAATTATTAGATTTACCTGTTAAGCCGGATAAAATTTTACCCTGTTGAATACCGCTTCCTAAGTAAGCACCACCAACAGTACCACCGACAGTACCTATTAAGGGCATAATCCACTGCAACGCTCTGACTTGAGAATCTTTAGCATCTGCTCTTGCAGCATCCCCTACAGATTGACTTAAAGTATTTAATACGCTTGCAGGTATCCAGCTTCCACAAGTAAATGAATCACCTGCTGCAAAATAAGCCGTCGCCCAATCCGTTCCAGCACGTATAGCTTCCTGTATCGTTTTATCATCAGATTGTATTGTTATACGTATACGGCAGAATGAACCATACAAATCGTTACTTGCAACGAAACTATCAGAAGTTAGACCGTTAACCGTATAATTTGAAGGTATCTTATTATTTTTAAGTTTTACCCACATATATGTACTGCCCATGTCTTTATTGCCGATTATACCACCAGCATTACCAGACATACACATATTCTGTTGTTTAGTTAACTTCGCATTATATTTTGCCTGAGCTTCCATTTCCAAATCCGAAATCAAATCACGAAAAACTTGTCTTTCAGCAAGATTTTCTGCGTACGTTGTCTGAGAAACCATCTTTGGATATATATATTGTCCACTGGCATCATCGCAACGCCCCTCTACACCATCACCGTTTTCTGCAGTAGTACATAATAAATTCCCATCAGCATCGATATCTTGAACTTCTGCAGTAATGCTATAATTACCGGCATCCAACCAACCTTCTCTGGCACTTGTTATACCGCTTCCCCAAGAATTAACATTATAAGAAGAATTTGCGGAACTCCTCGCCATTTCAGCTTTTATATGTTCTTCACATACAGAATTATTTTTAACAGTATTTAAGCACAATCCTAAAACAATCGTATGATCTAACACGCCACCAACCTTGTTCATACTTTTATCAAAATTATCATTACCTGTGTTTGTTAATGTAGAATATATATCCGTACGATTACGATAACAATTTTGATAATCTGTTCCGCACATAGATTTAACGCAACTTGTCGCAATTGATTGACATTGCTTTTTCATCTGATCTAAAGCTGCCTGATTATAAGAAGTAGATAATCTTGCGTTTAAAGTTGCAACCGCACCAACAGGATCTGGATTTTTAGCATCTGTATCATCCGGAGCAGTAAATAATTTATCAAACAAACTATTTTCTTCAAATATTAAAGCCCCAGTTGCAGTATCAAATGTAGCTGCAGCATATTGACAAGCAGTATCATTATTTACAGAAGCTTCACAACCTAATTTTATACCTTCCATAGTAGAAGGATTTGTAACACCTTTTACTTTATTAGCACTATTAAAAGCAGAAGCATAACATGCAGCTCCACTTCCTTCACCGCAAGCACGCATTGCACAAGAAACAATGGTTTCAGAACAACGCTCTTTAACTTTTTTGTCAAATTGTTCTATTAAATCATCTATTTTTGCACGCATAGAATCGTTCATTCTAGAAGAATATGCTTCAGAATAAATTTCATCTTGATTATCCGCATCACGCAACTGCGCATTCGAAGGCATTACTCCGTTCCCCAAAAACGTGGCATAACAATATTTATTTGAACCTATCGTATCCAAACACGAATTTTTTATAAACCCTGAAACTTCGTTACGACTAATTGTAGTTTGAACTAGATCATTTGTCGCCGTACTTATCAAAGTACCATCTGTATTATTTACATTTTCTACATATTTTATAATTTCTTGTGAGCTCCCTTCTTTACACTTATACGGGTTCGTAGCACAGGCATTTAAGAAACATTGATCAATAACTTTATAACAAGTAGAAACTGCGTTTACTGCCGCAAGTGCAGCACCTTCTGAAATCATTATACCTATACGACTGTTACTTGTGGGGTTAGATGCAGTACTTGTTGTACCAAATAACTCTTGAATCCCCTCTGACTGACAACGAGCTAACGTAGATTCACAAAACAATTTTTGTTTCTTAAATTCTGTATTACTTGTACATAATTCAAAATCAGAACCGCAAACGTCAGATTTTGTTAAACAACTTGTATACCTTTTAACGCACGTACTTGTATCATAACGATTGCTAATTGAAGCTGCTTCTATCAACTGCCCCAATACACTACCATCTGTAGGATAAACATACTCATCATCAGAATCTTTATTCGCAAACAATGTTTGGTTGCTGGTTCCGAACAACGCATTTATACCAGAAGTACTGCATTGCAATAAAGTACTTGAGCACAATGGTCTTTTAGAAAAAAACAAAGTTTTGTTTGTACATTCCTCAAAATCATTTCCACAAACATCACTACCCTTTAAGCAACTGGTATACGCATCTATACATTCTGAATTTTCCAACAAATTTGATGTCGTTGTCGAAGACGTACTTCCTGAATTATATGCCGTCATAGTCGGCATACGCATTGATGCATTACCAATAACACTGGGACGTGCAGTTAAAGCAAAAGCTTCTGGTAATGCACTACAAACAGCTAAAAATCCAATCGTTTTTTTTAGAAGACTCATTAGACTCACTCCATACTTATTGAGTCATTATAACATAAAAATATTTTTTGATAAAGGGAAATATCTATCTGATCATCATAATTTTTAGAAAAAATATTAATAATTTTACCCGATAGAATTTAATATAGATCTTAATGACTCCATATCATCAGGTATATGACTTTTAAAACATAACTCTTTACCCGTAACAGGATGTTTAAATTCTAGAAATTCTGCATGTAACATCTGACCGTTATTAGATTTAATAAAATTTAATAAATCTATATCTTTTACGCTACCTAAACGAGAATTTCCACGACCGTAAACAGGATCACATAAAATCGGAAAACCGTGCGCGGATAAATGTACTCTTATCTGATGAGTCCGACCAGTTAAAAGACTGCATCTAAATAATGAAACCCCCGCATGAGACCAAGTATCTAATACAGTTACTTTAGTCTGAGCAGGTTTACCACCTGTTTTTACCATACTCATCTTTTGCCTATTCCTAGAAGACCTAGCAATATTACCAGTTATATCGGCACTTTCCCAATTAGGAACCCCCCATACGAAACATATATACTTTCTTACCAAATTATGATTAGAAAAAATCTTAACTAACCCTTTATATGCTTCATCAGTTTTTGCAAAAACCATTACTCCGCTTGTATCTTTGTCAAGACGGTGAACAACACCTGGGCGAATTTCTCCCCCCAAAGAAGATAATTTCGTATACGACAATAAATTTTGCACTAACGTTCCAGTCTTATTACCAGCAGACGGGTACATTACAACCCCACGAGGTTTATTTATAACAATTATATCATCATCTTCATACAATATATCTAAATCAAAAGTAGAAGACACATTATCCGAAGCAATATTTGATTCTCGCTTTTTTACAAGCACAGACACAACATCACCTTCGCGTAACCGCTGAGAAAATTTGCAAATCTTCCCATTCACACTTACGTCAAAACCATGAATTTCATTACGCGAAAAACTAGGCATTTTCCCAACTAAGAACTTATCCAGTCTTATACCTATATCTGATTGTAAAGCAATAAAAGTTAAATCATCCCCCATACACAAACCTATTTATAATCTTCCCAGTTTTCACCTTTTTTACAATCCGATAAATTTATTTTTAATTCTCTGCCATCGTCTTCAACTGAGCATACCAACAAACCAGTACTAACAGCTTCGTCTGCATCACGAGTTGCGTTTCTCCATGTGAATTTTATTTCTTTTGGCGGATAAATACATGCAATACGAAGCTCTCCATCATGTTTATCATTCGGCCCCAACCAAACTCTAACACCCTCGCCTAGCCCGTAACAAGGAAAACCATCTAAGTAATACAATACCAAACCCTTATTACCTACAAGATTCGTAGATGGAGTAATTTTACCATGATACTCATGATACGACAAACCTGTAAGCCCCTCCCAGTCAGTACTTGTCGAAAATATACTTATGCGCGGCTGTTGTGGCTGCTGCGGTTGCTGCGGCTGTATTCTAGGTTTATGCTCAGCCGCAAAAGCACTAAACAAACAAAAATGAACACAGAAAATAAATAGTAACGACTTTTTCATAACCTCCCCCTAATTTTCTAACTCAACCGAAATTTTTTTTACGTTCTGAGTCGGCACAGATAAAATATGCCCAAAGTTTACAACTGACCCAGAATCTAATAACGTTGCAGGAGGTAAAAATTTCTGTCTGTCTATTATTTTACCATTTTCATCATATGTATTTATTATAAGGTTCGGAGCCCCATAAATATGCTCAGAACGATTACGAACAATTCCACTTACAACGAAACGCTCCCTCCCATTTTCATCGTTTATCGTATTTATTTCTTGAATTTCTGCAACTAACGGTTCTTTTTCTATTACATTTATCTGATGCTTCGTAACAGCTACAACAGCAAAAACAATTGCTGCAAGTAACGCACACAATGCTGCTATAAAAGTCAAAAAAGCGTTCTTCCTTATGGGTTTTACAACCGTCCAAACGTTACCACATACGGCACATTTAACCGCACCTTTCGGAAAAGATTCCAACGAATATTCTGTTTTACAAAAGTCACATACTGTTTTCATATGACGATCATAGCATATTTTATTCCAAATTCAACTTTCTATATTTTACAGTTACATTATTTTGGATTTCTTGTATCACATTTATATAATCTGAAACCGTTGCATTTTTATTGATAGATACAGCTTCAAATAATTTACCAGATTCTGTGTTTTTCCCAGATTCAATATAAACAACTTCACTTGCCATACGATTCAATTCTTGTAAAGAAACATCAAAAAATTTAGCTTCCCTCATACTTGCGTCCCAAAAATAATTTGAATTAATAGAATCTTCTATTCTATTCGAAACTACTAACCTAGGAGTAATAGAACCTGTAAAACCAACTGTAACATACATCGCATCTATTCTTCCATCCGTCATATCTATTGAATTATTAACTTTCAATACAGATGGACCACCGTCTTCTGTATAAACAGAAAGACCACCTAACGTCATATTATTTACCCACAAATCATTCGTAGTAAAACTTGAAAATTTTGCCGTATCATCTAAATTAAAACTTTTTACAACCTCTAACGTTCTAGAATCTGCCGATAAAATCCCCGATACAGTAGCATTCGTTGTTTCAAAATTTTTATCTATCGTAACTCTATTTTGAAATATCGTATCCTTTGCTACAATTGCACCAGCAACCAAATTCTCATCAATTTGTACCGAAGAAGCTCCGAAAAGATAAGTATCTTTTATGTTATGCCCACCCAGATTTAAACCAGTTAACATTGTCGCATCAGAATCCTTTTCAGATGGTACACGCCATAAATATAAATCATTATCACGATTAACAGCCGTTGTTTCTACTATACCACCAGCAACGTTTACTCCTAGATCTACCGTGTCTGCGTGCCATGCACCAAATGTACCATAAGCACGATTACCTTCTATGATCCCCATGGAATCCCCTCCTAAAGCAACTATTTCACGCGTTCTTAATGGAGAAACGTCCTCGGAAGAAAAAACCACTACCCCCTGTAACGTGGCCTTACCATCTATATCATTCGATTTCAGAATTCTTAATTGATAATTTTTACCTGACTCATTAATAAAATCTATCGGAATACCATAATCTACCAAATCTGAAATATTTACTCTTGTAATATTTTTTCCTACAGTATTTAATAAAACCTCTCTATTTTCAAAAATGTAGCGTTCCAGCGCACTCTGAATATTCTCCATATGACGAGCAATCGTTATATTTTCTGCTCTGACAATTGCATTTTTTTGATATCTAAAAATAAAGGGCATAATTACGGCGGCTAAAGCAACACTCATTAATAGCTCAATCAACATGCTACCACATTGTTCTTTTACCTTATAAAATTTTTTAAACTTTGATAGTTTCATATTTATTCCTTGGGTACAGCCGTCTGCCATCCTTCTGATAAAATTATACCAAATTCATTTGCCGGTGGAAGACTTGGAATTTTTGCCCTACTTAGCTCCAGATAATAAAAAGAAGGTGGCGTAAGAGAAGGAAACGTCCAACTACCAATTCTTAATGGAGCCGTCGTAGACATCAACAATTCCCCAGATACCGTTAAACCAAAATCTTCATAAAAAACGATCTCTTCTGCAGAAATTGAAGAAGTATCTACAGAATGTGCAATTATACCGGTAAAACCACTTATCGTTCTTGCTTCATCAGATTTTAAAATAAAATTATTCGATATATTAACTGAATTATTTATTGTGGCTCTATCCGTTATTATACTTCCCCTAGTGGTATACTTTTCACCGTTTAATGTATCAGCATAAATATTACGAAAACCCGAAACGTCTCCTGTTACCCGCAAATTTTCTATATTGGCCGTATCACCGTATAAAGTAGCCCCAGAAGAAAAATATATTGCATCGGACATTATGTTACCAACTTCTATAAATTGTGTCGCAAGGTTCCTTATTTCTAAAGTTTTTGACTGTACACCACCAACATTAAATATATTATTCCCCCCCATATTTAAATCACGCAACATCATGTTTAAATTCTCATCACCCATACCCGTACGATGTAAATATTTCGTTTTATCTTCACCGTCTATATCTTTGGATATTCTATATATCAAATCACCATATTTAAACTCTGGCGCCGCAACTGCCCAAGAATCACCATACGCAACACCATCTAGACCTACAACAGCCGCATCTGCTCCTATATGCTTTGCAATCCGCGATACCCTTAACTGCGTATCTTTTAAATCAAAAGATAAATAAACGTCTGTGACGCTTCCTCCATTTATTACATATTTATCAACGAAACACACAGAAGGTTTTTCAGATATACTATCAAGCTCTTCTTCAGATAGTTTTATCTGTGCAACTTCTGGCCAATTACCTTGGTTCAATCGAACAAAATTTAATACGTCGTCCTGCAAAGCAATTATTTTTTTTGCTTCTGCCATATCTTTCAACGCCATATTCGTCTCTGATACATGGTCATAAACAAATGGTGTAGCCATAGCTATTATCGCCATAGCTAATAATACTTCTAGCACGCTAGCACCATTCGATTCTTTAGATAAAAATCTTATATCACAAGCAACCACTTTTACCTTCCATTAAACACTGTTTTATGTTTATACGCTTTTCTAATCTTTGCCAAAATACGTACTGACATATTATATACTGAGATAAAGATTTTTGATTGTAGTTACCGTCTAATTTATTTATTATAGATCGACAATCTATTGTGTCAGAAGTATCTGCTTCTGGTTTACTAATTATTTTAAAACTAGAATTATCAATAGAATCCAAAAGCACGTCTGGTAACAAAGATGTACCCGCAGGTCTAATATCTAAAATTATCGCTCCCGTTTCACCGTCATTAAGAGCATCTGAAGTCTGATCTCTCATC
This sequence comes from uncultured Alphaproteobacteria bacterium, assembly GCA_944389645.1. Lineage (GTDB taxonomy): Bacteria > Pseudomonadota > Alphaproteobacteria > Rs-D84 > Rs-D84 > Enterousia. Next base: position 58,970 of record CALXMZ010000023.1, on the reverse strand, counting down.
GTTATATTTGATGCATAAATATTGCTAACCTCTATACCACTTCTTGTGCTATATTCTAAACTATCCGGATCAATGTAAACGTCCTGCCCCCTTGAAACGTTTAAATAAGAATTTATTTCCAACCTTTCTAAACTAAAATTAATATTATCAGTAATTACGCTTCCACCGACATACCAATCGGCTGGGCCGTAAAAACTGTTTCTACCCGCAGTCATAGCAAAATCATATACAGATGCAGAATTAGAAGTAAAATTTCCAGCATCACCAAATTTCGATACGGTTTTAGCGTTTACAGTACCAACTAACAACGTACCACGAGATAATGATAACGCGGCTTCACCTGTAGGACTCTGAAAAACGCTTTTTTCTGATATCAAAAACTCTATAGAATTTTTTACCTTACGACCGTTTTCCTCTCCGAACAAAGACAAGGTGTTAATCTGCCCCGTTTCTATTTCACCACGACGCGCAAAAACATCGCCAGCATTATTAAGACTAAAACCGCCCATATTCAAATCCGTTAAAAAAGCATTATCATCTAAATTTTTATCGTTCCTTTTTACAACGTCAGAATAAACCTCATTTAACCCCAAACCGACTATTATTTCATCACCAGATAAAGACGCATAAAAACCTATACGCCGAACTAACTCAGCTAATTGCATTTTATTTAAATCCCCACCGTTTAATCTTAAATATGCCGTCACTGAATTAGCATTTTTCGTAACAACCAAAGAAATATCTTGACCTAAAGCAGTACGAGGTACAAAACCCAGCGGTAAACCATACGGTTCTAACAAATCTGAAAAACCTTCACCATAAAAAACGGTCGTATTATACGGTAAATCATTAGCATGTTCTTGTATAAAAATTCTAGCCGCCGTCTGAGCCGTTTCTACTTTTTGCGTAGAAGAATACATCTGAGCATCAATATCTCTGGACACAAGTTTCTGAGCGAAAAACGGGACAAAAGCAAAAATTAAAGCCAAAGCTAGCAAAGCCTGTAATAAAAAACTCCCACTCTGCCTTTGCATAAAACTCCTCCCATAGATTTAAGAATAGCAACTGAAAAAAAATATTGCAATCAGTTTTAAGATGTTTTAAAATTAGTGTCGTTGAAGAGTAATAATGGTGAAAATCGTTATTGTTTAATAAATTTCCTTATAATAAAGAAAAACCATGCAAACAAAAAAAAATCAATCGTCTGTCGGGCAAATGATTCAGCGTTGTCATAAGTGGCGTCAGAAAAGAAAACAATATATGGACCAAGCACGTCAAACTTCGGATGAAATTGAACGTGAAAGATTGATGCAAGCCGCAGAACATTATGGTAGGGTCGTAAACGCAGAACAAGTAAAAATAGATTCTACGCGTGACCCGAAAGATAAAACAGCAATTCAAGAAGAAGTTATTGAATCTTCAGATGTAACAGACGAAGAAGAAAACATTTTCCCTGATTTTATCACAGATTTAAAATAAAAACAGGTTTCATTCTGAACTTTAATTGTTGAAATTTTAATGCGTTTTGCTATGCTTCTTGAAAAGGAAGTTTTAGCATGAGTAGTAATTATACAGTTTTAGCAAGAAAATACCGTAGTCAGAATTTTCAGGGGCTTATCGGTCAAGACGTTTTAGTAAAGACATTAACTACTGCAATAAAAACGGGCCGTATAGCACACGCATATATTTTCACGGGTATACGTGGCACGGGGAAAACGAGCACTGCAAGAATACTTGCAAAAGCTTTAAACTGTCTTTCTTCTGATGGTCCAACGGCAGAACCATGCGGAATGTGCGAAAACTGTCGGGCTATTGCAGCAGGTCAGCACATAGACGTCCTAGAAATTGACGCTGCTTCACATACGGGCGTTGACAATATGCGCGATATTTTAGACGCATCACAATACAGACCGACGAACGGACGCTATAAAGTGTACATAATTGACGAAGTACACATGCTTTCAACAAGTGCATTTAACGCTTTATTAAAAACTCTTGAAGAACCACCTGCCCACGTAATCTTTATTCTTGCAACCACAGAAATAAGAAAAGTTCCTGTAACAATTTTATCTAGATGCCAAAGGTTTGATCTAGTTCGCGTACCCGTTGAAACTTTAAAAAAACATTTTTCTTGGATTGCAGAACAAGAAAATATTGAATTATCAGATACAGCAAATGATTTACTCGCAAGAGCTGCAGATGGTTCCGTTCGAGACGGTTTATCATTATTAGACCAAGCAATTGCTCAAACAGGTGGTCACGTTGACGAAAAGGCGGTTCTTGATATGTTAAAACGCACAGATCGTGGCGTTGTAGTTGAATTTATGAAAACATTATTATCCGGTGATACTTCCGCTGCATTAGAAAAAGTTGACACTATTTATAATAACGGTGCCGATCTTGTCATGTTACTAAACGATATGATGGAATGGACGCATTGGGCGACGCGTATGCACCCAGTATTGAAAGCAGGTGAAATTACAACTTCTCCATATACGGCAGATCAGCGCCAACAAATACGAGAAATAAACGCAAAAATATCCTTAAATACTTTATCAAGAATCTGGCAGGTCATGGTTGCAGCAGTTTCAGAAATGCAATCTTCAAGTAATCAAAAGCAATGTTTTGATATGCTTGTTATTAGACTTATACACATTGCAGATATGCCTTCAATACCAGAAATTATCAAACAACAAAATAACAATAAAATAAATACGGAAAAAACTTTAGGTTTAGAAGAAAAACAAAAACAAACTCAAACTGCTAAAATTACAACGGCAAACGATTTAGCAAATGAACTCCAGAAATCGAAGGAGATATTGTTATACTCGTATTATAGTAGTAATATAGAAGTAATTGAGTTTTCCGATGGAAAAATTAAATATTTTGATAGAAAAAACGATGCAGATTTTCCACATAAATTATCCGAATGGTTATCAAAAACAACAGGTAAAAATTGGGTATTAGAAAAAGAGAAAGAATCAAATCACACAGACACTGTGACAGAAAAAACGCAAAAAGAAATAGAAACCGACCCACTAGTAGCAAGCGCAATGAGTTTATTTGAAGACGCGGAAATTATTGGGGTATCAAAATAAAGGTATAAAATGAGACAAGAATACGGAAGATCATTACTGGAAGTAATAGGCGTCTTAGCAATTGCTGGCGTCATGAGTGCAAGCGCAATAAGTATATATAACGTAATAAAAAATAATCAGGAAAGAAAAATCGCTTCTATGCAAATAGAACAAATTGCAAAAGATGTGAAAATATTAATGAAAATAAAAGGAGATTATACAGGTTTATCTTTAGATTATTTGATCGATGCTGGTGCTTTAAAAACGAAGAAAGCTCCTATTGGGGATTCTGATTGGAGCGTAGAACCGTTAAGCGATACATCTACTTTCTCTATCAATTTAACAGGTTTATCAGAAGGAGAATGTCAGTATTTTGCTACCGCAAAATATTCTTGGGCAAGTAAAGTAATAATAAACGACATAGAAACAAATATAAACACGAACTGCTTTTCAACAGATACAAACAAAATTTCTTTTATAGTTGAATAATGTATAAAAATAAAATTATCTTTTTGTGTACATTTTTATTATTAACAGGCTGCTTTTATTATCATAGTCCTGATCGTTCAACTTGGGGTAATTATTTAAATGGGGCAAGTTTTACGGATATGAACGAGATTTCTCGTATTGCAAAACGTCCTGTATATTTAGGTGCCGGTGGGCAACTTGTAACAAATAATACAAAAACAAAAAATATGGAATATGGCGATAAAATTGCAAACGACAATTCAGTTAGCATAAATTATATGTCCGACCTTGAATATGAATTGTATGATTCTTTACGAAAACCTGGGCTATCTGTTCAAAGAGCTGGGACAGAAGTTGTAATAATACTTATTCGCGATGCAATCATGAAGCAAGACGTTGCTGATATATCAGAAACAGGTGCAGATACATTAAAAATAATATCAAAAGTTCTTAATAAATACGATGCAACATTTATAGAAATCGCAGGTTATACAGATGCTATGGGGAACCAACAGGCTGCAAAAGCATTATCTTTAGACATGGCTCAACGAGTGGGTGTATACCTATCGCAGCACGGCATAAACCCGACAAGAATGTTTATCGTCGGTCGCGGGGCAACAAGACCTATCGCAGCCCAAGATAGTATAGGAAGACTAACTAATAGAAGAGTCGAAATTAAATTGGCTCCTGCTAGATAAAAACAGATAACTTTTTCTTTCCATTTAAAAATTTTATTGCTATACTTCTGGCAGAACTAAAAACAAAAGGGGAAAAAATGGTTAAATCATCTGATAAGTCCGCAGTTAAAAATTATAAAAAAACTGGGATTATTGCAGCAATCGTTATCATCGTTGCGGCACTTGGTATTTGGGTTATAAGTGCGTCACGCACAGAAAAAACTGCATCTGTTGAAGAAGCTATGGAAGTAATTACAACAGACGCGGTAAATGGTGCAGATTTACGTATAGCCGTAATTCGTATGGATGAAATACAAAACGAAGCTTCTGCATTACAAGACTTAAAAAAACAGAAAGAATCTTATGAAAATAAACTTCGTGACGAATTAGAAAAAAAACAGAAAGATTTAGAAAAAGAAAAAGCTGAAATTGAAAAGTCACAAGATGTACTTTCTCGTGATGCGTTACAACGTCGGGTGGTAGATTATCAAAATCGCGTAACAGAGCTACAACGTGATTTGGCAGAACGGGCTCAAAGCATAGAAATCTCATACCAAAAGGCGTTAAACGAGATACAGTCTAAGCACTTGGATCCGATTATCGAAGGCGTAATAGAAAAAAAGAACTTATCTTTAGTTATAGACGGAAGATTTGCTCGCACAGGTAAAACAGCAGAAAATCTTGATATAACAAAAGAAATCGTTTCTGCTTTAGATAAAAAAATATCAAAAGTAAAAATGGATACACCGAAAGGTTTTTAAAGAAAAGACCGCCTTTTAGGCGGTTTTTTTAAAAAAAAACATTCTTCTTTTAATTTAAAAAATATAGGTTATAATCTTTATCATGTTAAACAAAATAAAAATTTTATTATCAACAACAGCTACAAAAACAACAGCTGGACAATTAGCTGAAAAATTTGGTTTAGAATTAAAAGGGAATCCCAACCTAGAAATTTGTGGGGTTGCACCCATTGCGGATGCTAAACCGGGGCAAATCGCATTTTATTCAACAGAACAAAATAGTGCCGCATTCAAAATTCTACCGATAGATGTTTTAAAAAACACTAAAGCAAGCGTAATACTTATACAACCGGAACAAGTTCATAATGCCCCCAAAGGAGCTACATTATTAATAACTAGTACACCACGTGGGAATATCGTAAAAATACTAGGTGAAATATATCGTGAAAAACCACGTTATGGAATTAGTAAAAAAGCTACAATTGAAAGAGGAGTGTTTTTTAGAAGGCGCAAAACTGTATACGTTGCCCAATATGCAACTATTGAACGCGGTGCCGTTATAGAAGAAGATGTAAAAATATACCCTGGGGCCTTCATCGGTAAAAACGTTATTATCGGTAAAGGTACAATTGTTCAGACGAACGCTCATATCGAAAATGCAACTATTGGTTCCGACTGCGTCATAAATGCAGGTGCGGTTATAGGAAAAGACGGTTTTGGTTATACCCGTCAGAATGGTCATAACGTTTTCATCCCGCACGTCGGTCGCGTTATAATTGGTAATAAAGTATCAATTGGTGCAAACACCTGTATTGATCGCGGTGCAATGACAGATACTCAAATAGGTGACGGTACAAAAATTGATAATTTATGCCAAATTGCTCATGGAGTAATTGTCGGGAAAGAATGCTTTCTTGCTTCTGGCGTCGGTCTTGCCGGTGGCGTTGTAGTTGGAGATAGAGCCTTATTAGCGGGGCAAGTCGGTATCGCCAATGGTGTAAAGATTGGTAATGACGCAGAAATTGGCGCGCATAGCGGTGTATTTAGAAACGTACCAGACAACCAAAAACATATGGGGTATCCAGCAGGACCAGGAACCGAATTTATGCGCCATTATGCGTGGATTAAAAAGCAAATAAAAGGTGAATAGGAGTTTATAAAATGATAGATGCAAAAGGTATCGAGAAAGTTATCCCACATCGTGGTGCAATGCGATTAGTCGACGAAATTCGCGAATATAATGAAACAAGCGGAGTAGGCATAAAATATGTAAGAGATGATGAGTTCTGGTGCAGCGGTCATTTTCCAGGGAAACCAATTATGCCAGGCGTTTTACAGGTAGAAGCTCTTGCCCAGACGGCATGTTTCATCGCAATGTCTAAAATAGGTAAAGCAGACGGTAAAACTCTTGGTTATTTTACGACAATGGAAAAAATTAAATTTTCTCATATGGTATTACCAGGCGACGTTCTAGAACTTCACGTGGAATTATTAATGTCTAAAATGCGGTTATATAAGTTCCACGGTATCGCCATGGTAAGCGGTAAAAAAGTGGCAGAAGCTACTTTTTCTGCAATATTAGAACCTCAATCCATAAAATAAAAAACCGCATTATGCGGTCTTTTTATTTTATAAATTCTATTTCTTTTAATTCTTTCGTTTGTGGTATATATATTTTCGGTTTACCCGTATAACCCAAAGCCGCATGATGAGAAGGTATCAGAAATTCCGGTAATGGACTGCACTCACCCATGGCCATATAAGCCGAAAGCCGAGGATCATTAAATGCCATTTGTTTATCCGCTTCTATAGGTCTATGGTACCACCCCTGAAATATAACAAGCTGTTTTTTATCGTCTAATTTCATTATATCCATTGGCGTATATAATAACTCTTCTTTCGTTTCTTCTTTGTCTTTACCGTCAGGTCCCTTAACTGTCTTCACGCTCATTTTATAACCCATCATGTCAGAAAAACGTTTCGCCGTATCAGGATCGTTCTGACGCAGAACTATCTTCGCGGCAGTCGTAGATATTATAGTCGCAGCCGCATCATTACCATATTTTTCAGCAATCTGATGTAGATCTTGTCCTATAATCAAATAAGATATTTTCTGACCACGACCAAGATCTGGTCCCTGAATTACGGCTTGTAACTTTTGCATTTTCGGCATTTCATCTAATACAAACAACACAGGGTACGGCCCCAATTTCTTACCATTATTAATAGATTCTGGTCTATTTGCTAATAAATAATTACTCATTAATTCAATAAATATCCCCGTTATCGGATTCAACGCTTGGGCATCAACCATATTTATTGACAAGTATACAGTTACTGGTTTTACTTTACCGTCACTTGGGTCTTTTAACCCACGTAAATCTTCAAAATGAAAGTCAGAATGACTTGTTCTATTACGAACCGCAGCATTACGGAATATACCTAACCCTGCCATAATAGTTGATAAAATTGAACCACGTTCCTTATCAGGTGTATTCGCAAGTTGAGTCAATTCTAAGATAGATCTATGTGCATACGCGTAATTACGCGCTTCCTCTACCGCATTAAAAAATAAATCTTTCATCGGATCAGACATCATAACCATCTGATCCCCCTGACGACGCCGTTCTTCCATATCCTGAGCTATACTAATCTGACTCGCATTTAACCAATCTAAAATCATGGATAAAGAAGCTTCCTTGCCCACCCATGCCTCTGGTATTTTTTCCCAAGTCCCGATATGAACATAATTAGTCGCGTTTAATTCGCCTTTTTGCAATAACGCAAGCGCAGCAAATGCATTTGGATCATTCATCATAGATAAATAATAATCTGATAAAACAGCTGCGTCCTCTTCATCAAACGTCCCCGAAGTTATTCGTGAATAAAAATAATCATCTGCACGAGCCCGTTCTACCTTTGATACGATAAATTGGATTAACCCAGATAAACCAGCACGACCGGATATAGTCCAATGCGGGTCAGCAGAAGAAGACGCTACGTCTGGTACTAATACATTACATATAGAATCTATATATAAATCCCTCTGTTCCGTATCAAACGGTACATGTTCTGGTGATAAAGGGTTCCAAGACGGATAATATATACCACGTTCTGGATCGTCTTGACCTGCCCAGTTCATAATGAACACAGGTCCAACAGTTGAACGATACGCAGATGAAACTTGTTTTAATTCTGGTTTAGGGTCGTTTATAATCATTGATACCGTATTACAGTCAAAAATAGTCGGTAATACTACACCATATGTTTTACCAGTCCCCGGAGGAGCAACGCATAAAGCCGACAAACACTCATTCATCATCAATGGTTTCTTTTTAAAATACCCAAGAACCATCATAAAACCCTTAAACAACCCCATCTTTTCTATATCTTCTTTCGTTGCCTTATTAGAAGATTTTTCCGTAAATTTATCCTTGCCATAAGGATTAAACTCTTTAACCAACGTTGTATCCGCCATAAAATAATAAGCAATTATAGGTATCAATGGCATCATACAAGCTAGATCTGTGCGCATAACAGATCTCGTTATCCAATCTGGAATCTCTGCAAGCACAGATAATCCACCTGTAGACAACATATTGTGCAAATAAAGAAGCGTCCATTTTGTAGTTGCTGGTGACCAACCATATCTCCAAATATGCTCTATAATGAAAGACAACGCAAAAGCCAGCGCACATACAAGCCAAATACCAATAGCCCAACGCAGTGACCAAAATATCTGCGCCATTGGTTTCCGCTGATGTTCTTTATATGCGCTAGATTTGAATATATTCAAACCTTTAGACGTACCACCAGCTGATAAAATCTTGAACTTTTCAACCATTGTGATATATTATATCAGAATTTTATTAAATTATAAATTAGGAAATACAAAATTTGTGAAAAATATTCCTAGACTTTTTATAGATAAAAAAATTCATACGGGTGATAAAATCCCCGTAGAAAAATCTATTGTTCATTACTTAACTCATGTAATGAGAAGAAATGACTGCTTATGCTTTAATGACGGGTATGAATTTAACGCTTATTTATCAGATGATAATAAATACCTTATTATTGCAAATATGACGGAACATCCTGACCCATCAAATAATATTACCCTATATTTCGCACCAATTAAAAAATTAGATGATTTGTTAAATATGGCTACACAAATGGGCGTAAAAAACTTACAACCCGTAATAACTGAACGCGTAACAGTACAACATATAAATTGGGAACGTATGAAAAAAATAATAATAGAAGCTGCAGAACAATCAAATAGAAATAGCATTCCAAATTTATTTCCTCCTATAAAACTTTCTGATATAAATTTATCAGAAATTGCATTTGCGGATGAACGGGCAGCTTACGGTAAAGAAATACCTAAACATATAAAAAATATAACAGAAATTCTTGTTGGACCAGAAGGAGGTTTTTCCGAAGCAGAATTTAATGAACTTGATAAAGCCGGTGCAAAAGGAATTAACCTTGGCAAAACAATTCTAAGAGCAGAATTGGCTGCTGCCATAGCAATAAGTCGGATTATAGAATGAAATTACGTATAGCCAAATTTATTGCCGATTCTGGTATTACCTCTAGACGAGGAGCAGAAGAACTTATTTTAAAAGGCAAAGTTTCTGTTAACGGAGAAATAATAAACACACCTGTTTTATTTGTAGACGAAAATGATATCATATCAGTGAATAACCAAGTCATATCAAAACGCAAAGATACTCAACTTTTCGCTTTTCATAAACCCATAAACGTCATGACGACAAGATCTGACCCAGAAGGCAGAAAAACAATATATGACTATCTACCCAAAGAATACAATCATTTAAAGTACGTAGGTCGTTTAGATTATAAAACAACAGGTTTACTTTTGCTTACTAACGACGGAAATTTAGCAAAAAAATTGACGCTGCCGTCTTATCGTATACCAAGAATATATATCGCAACTGTTAACAAAATAAATATGGCGGGATTAGAAAAAGCAAAAAAAGGCGTAACAATAGACGGTATATCTTACCAACCAATGAAAATAGATATATTAAATGAAAACGATTTAAAAGTAGAAGTTACAGAAGGTAAAAAAAACGAAATAAGAATAGTCCTTAGATATTGCGGTTGCCCGGTAAGAAAACTTCACAGAATATCCTTTGGTATAATTGAACTGGGAAACCTATCCGTCGGAAAAATTCGTAAAATACCACAGAAAACAATTGACCTATTAACAAAATCTTTTTAATATCTTTATTATAAGGAAGGGAGTTTATAATGAAAAAAAATATCTCTAGCAAAAATAAAGTAACAAAGAATCAATCAAAAGCAACTACGAAGGCAATATCTACACCTAAAAACATAAAGCAAGCCTGCCCAAAATCTTGGTCTTTATCCGTTTATATTTATTGGTTCATAATATTATTTTTTATAGCTGCAACTTTTTATATTCTAGGACGTAGCCATAGTTCTTTTGTTACGCAGACCCCTACACAAAACGTAGAAATCACAGAAGAAGCCTTGTTACAAACATCCGATTATTACGAATCAGGTAAAGCAAAGCTTATAGAAGGAAATATTACTGATGCTATTACTGACCTAACAACAGCGATTGATGCTGGTAATGCGTCAATCGATACATACATACTACGGGGTGAAGCATATATGCAAGCAGGTAATTATAGAAATGCACTTGAAGACTTTAATACGGCAATAGAAAAAGACTCTTTAAATGCGATTGCTTATTACGACCGTGCATTATTAAATATTCGTTTAGAAGATTATTCTATGGCTTTAAATGATATAAACAATGCTTTAGCAGCCCAAGCTTCTAACCCAAATACCATATTACAATTACGTGATCTTTATGCTAAAAGAGGACAATTAAATTTATGGTTAAAAAATTGGGAAGGTGCAATTGCAGACTATACAAACTCTTTAGCTAGACCAGAAGGCATTGTAAACCCATCTGTTTATGCAGAACGAGCAGAAGCATACACTGCCTTAAATAATTATTCTGACGCAATTAATGATTACTCTTCTGCAATAAGAGTAATATCAGAACAAATACAAGGGGCAACGACTTCTGAAGAAAGAGAATCTTTATCAAGTCAAGCAATGTCTTATTTTGAAAAATCTGCTGCACTGAATTTAGCTCTGGGGAATCCTCAAGCAGCAAAAACAGATTTGGATTCAGCTTATACAATTGCAATAGCTTTAAATGATACTTCTAGTATCGAGAGAATTCAAAATTTATTAACAGATTTGCAGTAAAAAAGAACCGCTTTTAAAAGCGGTTCTTTTTTACAAACTTAAAAAGTTAACCTCATACCAACGGCAAGAAATGGCGTTTCAGTTGTAACCCCCAAAGACATCCAGCCGTCTATATTTTCGCTATACTTATATCTAAACGATATAAGCCCTGTATGATCCATATAATCCTTTACATTCTTATTCCATATACCCGTATCAGAAAATAAATACGTGAACGATATGCTATATTTTAATAAATCATAACTGATACCTGTACCGGCAACAACACCATCAGAAACTGGTCCTATAGGTTTCTCATCATAAATTAATCTTGCAGAAATCCCCCACAACCAACTATTATATTGCAAATTAAACCCACTAGAAATTTGAGCGCGCCAATCTGCATTTACTATCGGAGTATATGCATCTGTCCTATAACCATCTGGTTTATCCATAAAAGACGCCCCTAAAGAAAAAGCCGTTTTTACTTTACCATTAGGTTGCCTAAATTTTAAACCTGCATCTATTGCATAATCATAGTCATCTGTTAAACTGGCAAAAGAAAAACCATATTGAATCCCATTATCAGAAACAGATACAATATTCGTTCTTAATGCACTGCGACCGGTAGTTATAATAGTATCAGAAATAACAGGACCGTCGGGGCTTATCTTTTTATAAAATAATGGTTTATCATTGATACGTAAACCACCAACGTCTGGTAAACCAACGCTTAATTTTCTAGCAACCGAATCAGTAAAACCAATCTCAATTCTACCAAAATTTCTATTTTCCCAATAACCAAACGCTTCTCGCATAAACTTATCTTCATCTATAGCCGCGGCATCAATGGCATAAACCAAACCTAAAATATTAATAGAGGTTATATCATAACTTAATTGCGATCTAAGTCGCCAGTCACCGATAAAATCTGGTTTATCGAAATCTGGCTCTAAAATACCAGCAGTACCATAACCATTTAACTTAATAGAAAACCTATCGTGATCATATTGCAATGCATTTGCCGACGAAAGCGTCAAAAAAAACGGTATTAAAAAAAAACCAGAATATATAATAGCCCTTTTTTTATAAAAAATCATACCTTACCCTTGCGTTTCTTTTAAAATAGCTTCTTGTAATTTTTTAAATGCACGTTCTTCTATCTGTCTTACTCGCTCACGCGAGATACCATATTTCTTAGACAATGATTCTAAAGTTACAACGGGATCCGATAATCTTCTAGCTTTTAAAATCTCTTTATCCCTTTCCGGCAATAATTCTAAGTGCTTTCTTAATAACTCATACCCACGACGTTTAAATTCTAATTGTTCAATAGAATCTTCTAAAGCTATTTTTTCGTCTGGTATATTTGATAAAACGTCTTTGCCCGTATCATCTGAATGCGCAGGTGCGTTCAGAGATAAATCTCTTGCCCCCATTCTTTTCGCCATTTTTTTTACGTCGTTTTCCGGAACATTTAGATAATCTGCAATTTTCTGACTCTGTTCATCTGATAAATTATTATCTATTATCCCAAGAGCACGTTTAGCACGTGATAAATTAAAAAATACTCGCTTCTGATTCGCAGACGTACCGATTTTCACAATCGACCAATTATTCAAAATAGTCTCATATATCTCAGCTTTTATCCAAAACATAGCGTACGTGGAAAACCTGAAACCTTTTTCAGGATCAAATTTATGTAAAGCTTGCATTAACCCCATGTTACCACTTGCAATTAATTCTGATACGGGAACCCCATAATTACGAAAGTCATAAGCAACTGATACAACTAACCTAAGATGACTTGCTAACAACTTTTCAGCCGCGTCTTTATCTTTACTTAATAACCATTTATTTGCATATTCATACTCTTCTTGCGCAGTTAAAATAGGGAATTTCTGAATGGTCTGAATATATTGTGCCAGACCAGCTTCATCACTGACCCCACGAGCAGTAATTAAACTTTGGTTCTGACTAACTGGTAATGTGTTCTTGATTTGCTTTTTCATAACTTTTATAGTATACCAATAAAATAAGATTTATCAAGATACCATAAATAATACAGGAGATTTTTCCATGGCGTCAATTTTGGAAAGAAACAAAAATGTCAAAACTAAGAAAAAAACGCGCGAAGAATACGCTGAAGACGCTCTTTATAGAGAAGTATGGGAAGAAGTTAATAACGAAAAAACTCATGCTTTCATAAAAAAATATTATAAGTATTTAATTGCAGGGGCTTTGTTAATACTTATAATTGCGACCTCCATTCAAATAGGCGTACGTACTTATCGTAGTAACAAAATAGCAATTGCTACAAATTATGAAACAGCAATAGACAATTTTGACGTTAAGGCTTTAGCTTCTTTAGCAGAAAATACTTCTGGGGCCACGTCTGATTTAGCTCTATTTCAATCTTATTTGTTAGATAACGATATTGAAAAGCTAGAAGAACTTGCAGAAAAAGGTCATACCAAAGACTTCCGTGACCTAGCAAAACTACATATAATAAGCCTTAAGGGTGACGATATGACAGCAGAACAAGTAGAGAAATACTTGTCGTCTCTTAATACTAAATCTTCTCCTTTTTACTATACAAGTCGGTTATTAATAGCACAGAAATATTTAAGCTCTGGTCAGAAAGATGTAGCCGATAAGTTTTTAGACGAAATAATAAACGATGAAAATGCACCAGATATAATATCTGCAAACGCACAAGCTTTAAGGTAAGGAAAATAAATGCAGAAAATTGCTGTTTTAATGCTTTGCTTGATAATACTTAACGCATGTTCGAAGCATGACCCTATTCTACCAGGAAAGCGTACAGCCGTTTTCGAAACTGAAAAATTACAGATATTAAACGAACCAATTGAAAATTTACCGGATAAACTTGAGGAAATACCTTTAAAAAAATGTGATTATACCCAGGATTCTTCTAATGTCGTCTGGAAAGGGGATAAAAAAATATTTAGTGGTTTTCCTACAAGCAATTATGTAAAAAGTAGTCAGAAACCATTATGTAGTGGCGAATATGTTTACGCAGGTTTAACAACTGGGGAATTAGTAAAAGTAAACCCTAGTAATAAAAAAATATTATGGATTGCAGATATATATCAAGCAAGTAATATGACGGGGGGATCTTCTATATTGGATATAGTTGCTCCGATTGTAATAAAAGACAACTATATTTATGCAGGTGGATTGGGAGACGCTTTCTGTAAAATTAAAACTTCTTCTGGTGATAAAAAATGGTGCATACCAATCGGTGTTGCAGTACCGTTCATCGTAACAGAAAAAGTAAGTTTTGTTGTTGCAACAGATGAGTATTTATATGCTATAAGAAATTCTGACGGTACAGCATATTGGAAAACTAAGGTTAACGAACAAAAAGAACCTTTCTATAGCGATAAAATAATAACCATCGGGAAACAGAAAATTGATGCAATAAATGGTTCTTATATAAAATAAAAAACTTATGTAAATATTTTATTTTACAACAAACAAGATAATGTTGCGCTAGTGTTCTTCAACATAAACCAACCAATATGATAATCTGTTGCATATACTGTTGCTAAGAATAAAGCTAATATACTTATAACGATTATAACATTAATTTTCTTTCCGCGCATACAATACAAAGAAATATTATAAAATAGGAACAAAACATAAACATCAACTAATAAACTGATAATCCACATAGACGTACAATTAAAGGCTAAAGCGTTTAAAACCAATATAACCGGATAAATAAAGAATACAGACGCTAAACCTTTTATAGCAATTTCCCAATCCCGTTCACCACCGGTAATCTCAGAGACTAACATTAGCAAACCGCCCATTATAAATAGTAAAGCGACAGCTAAGACAGGTACAATTATTATCGCTGTAAATAAAGCGCTTATAGTTATTGTTGCCCCCCCTATTAAACGTAATAAAAGCACCAAGCAACCACCTAAAAGCCCATAAATAAAGGCTTTCAACATCGCTTCTTCCATATTACCATCAGCAACGATTTTCGTAAAATAACGCTTTGGTTTTATAACTATATCTTTTATGTGTTTTAGTGCCGTTTTGATTTTATCCATGTTTAATACCTTTATTTGATTATTTATATTTTTGCTTTATAATAAAAAAAAATCAACGGAAAAAGTAATGATTAAAATAACTATTGCCGGTCGACCAAATACAGGAAAATCGACTTTGTTTAACGCCTTAACGGGTTCCCGTGACGCTCTGGTTCATGATAGACCAGGGGTAACGCGTGATACCATAGAAGGCATAGTACGCGAAAAACCATATAAAATATTTGATACAGCAGGTTTAGAAAATACAAAAAATGCGATCTCATTAAATTCTACGAATTCTGCAATAAATGCGATAACAATTTCTGATGCAATATTATTCGTCGTAGATGGACGTACAGGACTTACCAGTGAAGATATTGAATGGGCAAAATTAGTACGTCGCAAGACAAAAGCTCCTGTGTTATTACTAGTAAATAAGACAGAATCTGAAAAACGGTTGTCTGATATACATGATTTTTATAAACTCGGTTTCGGGAAACCAGTTACTATATCTGCAGAACATAAAATCGGTTTTGATGAAATTTACCGATTCCTTGAAGGAATAAATGATACAGAAAGTTCACAAGAACAAATGAATTCAAACCAAATAAAAATCGCTGTACTGGGGCAACCAAACGTAGGTAAATCGACTCTTGTAAACAAAGTACTTGGTGAAAATCGCCAAATAGTTATGGACGAACCAGGTATAACTAGAGATACAGTAAAAATACCAACGACTTTTTACGGTCGCAATATAATTCTAATGGATACAGCAGGTTTAAGAAGAAAATCTAATGTAAAAGATGATGTTGAAACATTATCTGCACTAAAATCTTTAGATGCAATTGAAAAAGCGGACGTAGTAATTCTAGTCGTTGATGCAACTAAAAACATAGAAAATCAGGCTCTTGGAATAGCTGCACGCGTGTATGACGCCGGTAAAATTTTATGCGTTGCCCTAAACAAATGGGATTTGATAGACGCAGAAGAACGCGATGAAAAATTATTAAAATTAAAACATCAATTTACTAACTCGTACCATCAAATAATAAAACCTATGATACTTGCAATATCTGCAGAAAAAGGTTCGGGTGTAAAAAATATGTTTAAAAGAATTTATGAACAATATGATATATCAAATAGTGATGCACCGACAAGTTTGATTAATAAAATTATAGAAAAACTTATTGAAACACGCCAACCACCTATGTCTAGATTAAAACGACCCATGAAAATAAAATTTGCTAGGCAGACGGGACATCATCCTATGAAAATAACAATAAACGTAGGTGGGGCATCAGATATACCAGAATCTTATACAAGGTATATACGACGCGGTTTAGCCCAAGCTTTAAAATGGGAACATCTACCTATTGTAATAGAGTATAAAAAAGATGATAATCCATTTGATTGATAATAAATATCAATCCGTACCGACATAGTAAATGACCTGTTTAAAACAGGTCATTTTTATACGTAGAAAATATATAATAAGTTATAACTTTGCCCGAACTTCTTGAACTTCATAACATTCGACCCGATCCCCCTCTTTCAGATCGTTGTATTTATCAAAAGACATACCAAATTCAACACCTGAACCGATAACTTCTTTAACCTCATTTTTCTCACGACGTAATTCACCGATTTTACCGTCGTATATAACTACGTTGTTACGCAAAAGACGCACAAAAGCATCTTTCTTGATAACACCTTCTGACACGCGACAACCCGCCACTTTTATACCCTTACCAACAGTAAATAATGCTATAACATCTGCATAACCAATAAAATTCTCTTTCTTCTCTGGTGCTAATTTACCAGAAAGAATCTCTTTTATCTCGTCAGTTATACGATATACAACGCTATGGTACCTTATATCGACACCATTAGATCTTGCCATGTCTCTAACCATACTATCTGCACGAACGTTAAAAGCTATTATTACGGCCCCAGACGCGGTCGCTAAACGTATATCTCCTTCTGTGATCTGCCCTACTCCAGAAGATAATACCTCCACCCCGACTTTATCCGTATTAATCTCTTTCAACATATCATTAATAGCTTCCACGCTACCTTGAACATCTGCACGTAGTACAATAGGTAAAACTAATTTTTTATTTTCATCACGCTTTGCAAATAACTCTTCTAAAGAAGATCTTTTAACGGCGTTCGCCTTATCCTTAGCTTTCTGAACTCTATAAGAAGCAACTTCTCGCGTTTGAGCTTCCGTTTCCATAACATGTAGATCATCACCTGCACAAGGAACAGAATTAAAACCTAATACTACTGCCGGCTGCCCCGGTTTTACCGATTTTACCCTTTCACCAGAAGAACTTATCAACCCTCTTACGCGCCCGAAAGTTTCACCGGCTACGAACACGTCCCCTATAGATAATGTACCTTGACGCATTAATACTGTGGCAACTGCTCCAAGTCCTTTTTCCATTTTCGCTTCAACAACATACGCAACAGCAGGCATATCCGGATCCGCTTTTAAATCCATCAATTCCGCCTGCAACAGAATTGCTTCTTCAAGTTTATCTAAACCTATGTGTTTTAGCGCAGAAATTTCAACACATTGAATGTCTCCCCCCATTTCTTCTACTTGAACTTCCTGCTGTAATAAATCCATTTTTACACGCTGAGCATTCGCTTCTGGTAAATCAATTTTATTAATGGCCACGATAAAAGGTACTTTCGCAGCACGAATATGATTTATAGCTTCTATGGTCTGAGGCATAATAGAATCATTTGCTGCCACAACTAAAACTACGATATCAGCCATTTGCGCACCACGCGCACGCATCGCAGTAAAAGTCTCGTGACCGGGAGTGTCTAAAAATGTAATCATCTGCCCAGACTTAGTCTTTACCTCATAAGCAGAAACGTGCTGCGTTATTCCACCAGCTTCACGCGCAACAACATTTGCATTACGAAACGCGTCTAATAAAGACGTCTTCCCATGATCAACGTGACCTACAACAGTTACAACTGGTGCACGATGCTGTAATTTATTCGGATCTGGTTCTCGCTCTAATAGTTCTGCATACGGTTTAACATCAACGCGTCTTACTTTTGCTCCGAATTCACCTGCAATTAGCTCTGCCGTATCCGCATCAATAGATTGATTCTGTGAAGCCATCATCCCCATTTCCATTAGCTTCTTTATCACGTTACCAACTTTTTCTGCCATAGCAGCTGCTAAATCTTTTACTGTTATCGTGTCACTAAGCGTAACCACATGTTCTACCTTCTGCGGTGCAGAAAATACCGCCCTTGCTTTTTCTCTAAAACGCTTTAACGAAGCTTCCGATCTGCGACGATTTGCCCCACGCAACCCAATTTCATCTTCGTCTTCACCATCACCGATTACTATGTCATGTAAAGATATTTTACCGGTCTTCTTAAAATCTTTTTTAAAACCACTAGATTTCGAAGTTCTTATTTCGTCTTCTTCATCTCTATTTTGCCTGCTTCTAGAATTAAACTGCTGAGACTCGTGCTTTTTCTGCGGTAAAACAGTTTGTTTTTTTTCTTCTTCCTGCACGATGACGTTGCTTTCTCGCGCTGCAAGCTGTTCTTTAACCTGCTCATATTCACGATTTTCTCGTTCTATCTCTGCTTCGCGTGCAGCACGTAACGCTTTTTCTTCGTCTTCTCTCTTTTTCCTTTCCTCTTCCCTTGCGCGCGCAGCTTCTAACACGGCCCTTAACTTCTCATCCGCTGCATTACGCGGTGCAGATGGAGTAATAGGTTCTTCACGTAATTCTTTGCTTCCCGGTGCAACTACCCGACGACGCCTTTCAACAAATACAGCGTCACCCTTTTTACTATGCACCGCATCTACCGTTACTGATTTACCAAGTGTTAATGTTGCCATGTTTTACCCTTAAGTTTCTTAAAAAACTAAATTTAATAACGCTTTATTCCCCCTGCGTTATACCGTACACTAATTCACGAGCCTTCATTATTACGCGACCGGCTAAACGAGAACTCATCGTATCTTCACCCAAAATTTCTACTAACTCGTCCGTAGACAAATCAGCCAAATCTTCTAAAGATTTTATACCAGATTTACCTAATTCCATTATTACAGGGCGTTTTATAAAGTCAAAGTTTAATAAATCATCTTTCATACCTAGTTTATGACCCTCTTCTTTATATTCGTTTTCCTGTTTTACTAAATAATCTTTTGCACGGTTCTGTAACTCTACCGCTAACTCTGCATTAAAACCTTCAATGCTTTCTAATTCACCGACATCAACGAACGCGATTTCTTCTATCGTTCTGAACCCTTCTGTTATTAACAAATGAGCCAACATTTCATCAACGTCTAAACCGCGAATGAATAGTTCCGTCTTTTCTTTTACTTCTTTAGCTCTACGTTCTTGTTCTTCTTTTTCACTCATAACATCAATATTCCAACCAGTTAACTGTGAAGCCAGTCTAACGTTCTGACCGCGACGCCCGATTGCTAAAGACTGTTGATCTTCGTTAACAACAATCGCTGCGCTACGCGTATCTTCATCCACAATTATCTTTGCAACTTTTGCTGGCTGCATTGCGTTTACAATGAATACTGCAGGATCTTCAGAATATAAAATAACGTCAATTTTTTCACCATGACATTCGTTTATTACGGGTTGTATTCTTGTACCTTTTATACCGACAGTCATACCTACCGCATCAATTGAAGGATCTTGTGTTTCAACTGCTATTTTGGCATGACTACCAGGTGCACGTGCAACCGATTTAATTTTAATTATGCCTTCATAAATTTCTGGAACTTCCTGAACAAATAATTTCTCCATAAACATGGGATGAGTTCTTGTTAAGAAAATCTGTGGTCCAGAATTAGAACGCGATACATCCATAATCAATGCACGAACGCGATCACCAACTGCCAAACGTTCACCTGGGATAAGCTCTGTTCCTTTAATATAACCTTCCGCCTTACCATTTATATCTACAAAAACGTTGCCAAACTCTATACGCTTAACAACCCCACTTACAATGTCACCGATATTATCTTTAAATTCTTCATACTGCCGACCCTTTTCAGCATCACGAACGCGTGCAGTCATTATCTGACGAGCCGTCTGAAATGCCATTCTACCAAATTCTGGTTCTGGTAACCTATCTTCAACAACGTCACCAACTTTCGGATCGGTTGCATATTTCTTTGCCTGAGATACCGTAAGCATCGTATTCGCATCGTAATCTTCACCCTTTGCCTCTGGGGATTCAATAACCTCAAATAAACGCTTTACATGTATTGAACCATTCTTACGATCTATTTCCGCGACAATGTTAAATTCTTCACCATATTTGTGTTTAGCAATTTTCGCAATCGCTGCTTCTAAAGACTCTATGACGATATCACGTTCAATCTGCTTCTCTTGCGCCAGAGAATCAATCGCCAATAACAAATCCTGACGTGGCATAGAAACAAAAGACATATGCTTTCTCCTTATTTTTATTTTTATTGAAAGAGCGGGGTCTTTCAACCCCGCTCTTAAAAACTTTTTTTAAGAACATTTAGATTATTACCACCGAATCACTAAAAATGCAAGTTTTTTATAATATTTTTGAAAAAAACTAAGAAATTTTATGTTATTTGTATTTGACGCTTTCGTTTTTGGGCTTTATACTGCAAAATATGAAAATACTAAATAAATATTTTTTGCGCCAACTGGTCGCAATTTTTATCATGCTATTACTGGTTTTGACTGGTTTAGCTTGGATGATACAAATTATGACCATGATGAAATTTTTACTAAATTATGGGATAAATTTAACAAGTTTCTTAGGCCTTACAATACTTATGGTGCCATTTATAATATCAATAATTATCCCATTCGTTACTTTCATAGCTATAATCTTTATATACAATAAATTAATATCAGATAACGAAGTTACTGTTATGGCATCTTCTGGGCTTTCCCCATATCAAATTGCAAAACCTGCTTTAATACTTGCAACAATATTGACAACGCTTCATTTAACCCTAACTTTGTGGATTGTACCGATAACTCAATCACAATTTTATAGTACTCAATGGAATCTTAGATACGGTTTAGCGCATATGAAACTACAAGAAGCAGCATTTACTCAATTAGCAGACGGTTTAGTTGTGTACGTTGATAAAGTTTCCGGACATGACCTATCACAAGTAATGTTATCTGATATGAGAGACGAAAAAAGCCCTCTTACAATATTTGCAGAAAAAGGAAAGCTCGTTTCTACAATGAGAGGACTATCTATAGTAATGACCAACGGTTCATTACAGACGAACGGCTCAACCATGACTTCCGGTACGTTTAAAAGTTTTGATATGGATTTAAACGTAGCAGATAAAGAAGGTGATTCCGTCTTCAAAGTTCGTAGAATACCGACTTATACCCTGATAAAAACGATTTTAGACTCTCCTTCAGAAAAACAACATAAAATGGTTTTAGCAGAAATTTGTAGCAGATTTTTGTCTCCTTTTATGAATTTAATTTTAGCTTTAATATGCACGGTCTTTTTACTAAAAACATCTTTGTTAAGACGTCGCGCAAGTATGGCTCCTGCTTTAGCGGTTGTTGCAATGGCCGTGGTTATGTCGTTATTTATGTCCACGTCTAATATGATAAGTAGCGTTACAGAGCTTGGGTTATTAAGTATTAGTTTATTAATATTATTTGTAATATTGTTGTTCATATTGATAAAAAATGATTAAAAAAAACACGTTTTTCTTTTTATTTATTTTTTATACCAATTACGCATTTGGTGTCTCAATTAATGTAGATACACCTAAAACTATAACCGCCGATAAAATTGAATACGACTTAAAAACAGAAACCATAAAAACCTCTGGTGAAACGGAAATAGTAAATACAGCAGGTCAAAGAATGACTCTTGTTGATTCTTACCTATCAAAAGATGGATCTAGCTTGTCCGGTGAAGATGTAAAACTGTGGCTTAGCGATCATGTATATATAGAATCAGATAGTATAACGAGAGAAGGTGCAGAAACGATCGCATTAGATGCTACGTTCACTGCATGTGACAATTGTGACGTATATGGTGACGCATGGAAAATATCCACAAGAAAAATTATCCATGACATGAACGATAAAATGCTACGCTTTTACAACCCGGTACTATGGACGTATAACATACCTGTATTCTGGCTACCAATTTTCGAAATGCCGGACCCAAGCGTTAAGCATAAAACAGGTTTTTTAACGCCTGATTTTGAATCTACTAATAATATGGGAACTCAGATAAATATACCGCTATATATTTCATTGTCTGATACTCATGATATGACGATCACAACATCTTACCTTACAAAAGAAAACCCTTTGTTTCAATTAGAGCATCGGCTAAATATGCCACATTCTATGTATAGAACTAACGCCTCTTTTACGCATAATAAAGAAGGGGAAAATCGTTGGCATATATTCAATAATGACATAATAGAATTAGGTGAATATGCTCGCGCTACAGTATTTCTAGAAAGAGCCTCTGATAAAACCTATCTTCAAAAATATGGTTTTTATGACGATCAACCATACTTAGATTCCGGTGGTACCTTAGAAATATTCGGGCAATCTAGTTATATTGTTGCAGATGCTCATATATTCCAAGAGTTAAGAAGTAATTATGGCAATTATGCAGTTCCAAATGGAAACATATTACCAAATATAAGAGGAATATATCAAACAGCTCCATTATACAAAGAAACTTACGCGACATTTTCAACAGACATCCTCGGCATATCAGGTTCTGGCACATCTTCCCAGCGTATAATCGGAGACGCAAGAATAACTTCTCCTTGGACGATATGGGGTGGGAATAGACTAACTGCAAGTTTATCCGCAAGATACGATGTCTATAATTTTAATAATACAGAAATGATAAACCAGCAAACGTTTTCCGGTTTAAAAGATAGATTTTTACCAAGTGGTTATATAGAATGGGCTTTACCTTTATTTAAACCGACCAATACATGGACGCAAGTTTTAGAACCGAAAGCAAGACTAACCATTATGCGTCATACAGATGAAGATCAATTCGCACTAAATAATGATTCTGCTGGTGCTTTTTTATCTGATACGACACTATTTTCAAACAATCGTTTTTCTGGTTTAGATTTATGGGAAAATGGGACTTATTCAGATTATGGCGTTCGTTGGTCGGCTTTCAATCAAGACGGTAGAACTTTTGAATTATTTTTGGGTCAAACATACGACTTTAATTCGCAAGAAACAACGGATCCAAATAGCGGTTTTCATGACGGTGCATCTGATTACGTAGGAAGAATTGAATTTAATAATATGAAATGGCTAGATTTATCTAGTAGATTTAGGTTATCTCAATCAAATCTTTCTTTAAGGCACGTAGAAACAACCGGTGTAATAGGGAATTCTAATAATTTCATTAACATAGGTCACATATGGTCACAGCAATTTATTGATGCATATACCTTAGATGATAATATAAACGAAATGACGGCAGGATTCGGAATCGGGTTAACAAAACGCTGGTCTGTTAGATTTAATGCGATATATAATATGACGTACGGGCACTTTCAAAGACATACAGGTGGGATTTTTTATAACCATCCTTGTTATTATTTATCTCTGGAATACCGTCATGACAATGCAATAAAAGAAGATTACGTCGGTAACACAACATTCCAGTTTAAATTTGGAATGAGTATTGATGGTCAACGCTACTAAAAGGATAACAATATGAAGAAAATATTTCTTAGCGCAATATTTTGTTGCTTATTTTCACTACCGTCTTTAAGCGCGGTTGTTGTTGCAAGCGTAAACGGAGAACCTATAACCGATACTGATATAACGGCAAGAACAATTCTTATGAATAAACAAGGGGACACTTCTACGGACAACAGGAAAAAAGCTCTACAGAACATTATTGATGACAATATAAAATTAAATTACGCTTCAAATTTCGGTGTAAACCCAGAAGACAAAGACGTTGAAATTGAGTTGAAAAAATTAGAACTCGGCGATTTATCAGAGACGCAAAAAACTATGGCAAAATCTGCTATAAAATCAGACATAGCTTGGCAAATCGTCGTTGCAAGAACGATTTTACCGACTATAGAGATCTCGAACGACGAAATACAAGCAGAAAAAATCGCCTTAGCACAGGAACATGGGTTACCAATTGAGATGACATTGATACGATTAGTTGATATACCAGCAGATATAGCAACAAAACTTAAAAAACCTCAGAATTGTGACGATGCAATAAAAATGGCAGAAGAACTTGGCGGATCACCCCAAAAGTTTACAGCTAAACAATACGAACTATCTGAAGACATTCGTGAACGAGTGGCAACTTTACCTAAATTAACATGGTCTCCAGTTGTTGACCGCTCTGTCTTGCTTGTCTGTAGTACAAAAAAGACAGATGAATATGGTAAATTAGATGACATAATAAAACAAAATGCTATGTATAAACAGGCTATGTTCATCGCAGACCAGCAACTAAAGCAATTACGTCGCAAGGCAGTAATTGTTATAAACGATGATAGGTATAAACTATGAAACCTATACTTTTTAACTTTACAGATAGTGAACTGATAGAATTTTTAGAAAAATTAGGGCAACCTAAATTTCGCGCAAAGCAAATTCGCGAATGGTTATTACGTGGCGCACCAGATTTCACTTCTATGAAAAACCTGCCAGAAAACCTACGCAAAGAATTAGATAAAATTGCTCAGACCTTACCAGTAAAAATAGTAAAAAAACTTGAATCTTCTGACGGGCAAACTACTAAATTTCTATTGGAACTAAACGATAACGAGCAAATAGAATGCGTCCTGATGCGTACAAGTTATGGTAATAGCGTATGCGTCAGTTCTCAAGCGGGTTGCGCTATGGGATGCAAATTCTGCGCAAGTACTTTGTTGGGGCTTAAACGTAATTTAACTGTAAACGAAATATTCTCGCAGATTCTTGTAGCACAATGGGAATTACGTTCAGATAGATTCTCGGTCCGCGCTATCAGACCTAATGGCGATGCAAATAACGAAGATGTATCACATATCGTCGTTATGGGAACGGGTGAACCTTTACAGAACACAGAAAACGTTATCGGTTTCATAGAACGTGCAAACAAAGATATGGGTATAGGCTGGCGGAAAATTACCGTTTCTACCTGCGGCATCGTACCAGGTATTAAAGATTTAATTACATGGGGCAGACCTATAAATCTTGCGATATCTCTGCATGCACCAATCGACGAATTACGCAGTCAAATTATGCCGATTAATAATAAATACAAGTTGGCTGAGGTGTTGGATGTCGCTTTTGAATTTTCAGACCTGCACAACCGTCAATTAATGATTGAATATATACTACTTGGCAAAAAGAATTCTGACGGCGAAACAGAGTTATTTAACTGCACACCAGAATATGCAGAAAAATTGTCTTATTTATTAAAAGGCAAAAATTGCATGGTAAACTTAATTCCATGGAATGCGGTTAATGAACGCGACTTTGCTTCACCTTCTGGAAATGCGGTTCACCGATTTCAAGATATTCTTATTAAAAACGGAATACATACTAGAATACGACGCGAACGTGGGCAGGATATAGGGAGTGCTTGTGGGCAATTGCGTCTAAACAACAAAAAGGGATGAATATGAAATTACGTTATATAACCTGCTCTGACCCACGTGAAGATACACCTATTGAAGATATATTGCGCCTGTCCCAAATTGCACCAAATGTAGAAATCGCAGTACAAGCCCACCCATCAAAAATGTCTTTTGACATGCCCAGACGTAAATGGTTTGAAAGCCTTTTAAAAGAATCTTTAACTATGCCAACAGCACCTAATCTTGCGGTGCATGTAAACTTAGATTGGTGTGATAAATTTTGCCAAGGAATTCTGGCGCCAGACTTACTAGACTTATTTTTTTTACTCCGCGAAGATGCCTCACCTGCTATTCGTCGCTGGCAAATAAATATTCATGGAAGTAAAACAAAATTATTTAAAATAGATAATATCGCTAAAATCTTATGGAACTATCCTAGTCGAGAATTTATTTTTCAATATGTTGCTTCTGAATACCACAGAATGCAAAGACTTGATAATAGAATGAAAAGGTTTGATATAGAAACAAACTTTTCTATTTTATACGATACATCAGGTGGTGCAGGCAAACTGACCAGAAACTGGCGTGCGCCTTTATTTGAAGAACACCCACAAGGTTATGCAGGCGGCCTGTCACCAGAAAATGTCTCAGGCAACCTTGATAAAATTGCAAAAGTTGCAGGCGACAGAACAGATATATGGATAGATGCAGAAGGTAAATTAAAAACACCAGGTACAAAAACATTTGATATAAAAAGAGCCGAACAATACATAAACGCCGCGTTAAAATGGCAAAAAACAAAATGAAAAACCGCTTTCGCGGTTTTTTATCATTATTTGTTTGGAATAATTTTTATTTCTACTCTACGATTCTGCTGGCGACCTTCGGCTGTCGAATTAGAAGCTATTGGATTAGATGAACCTAGCCCCATAATCTCAAATCTGGATGCCTTTACCCCCTGCCCTTGCAAGTATGCAGCAACCGCATTTGCACGCTGTTGAGACAATGTTTGATTATATTCTGCACTACCTGTGCTATCTGTATAACCTAAAACCATTACTGTTGAATTGTCATACTTATTTAATACCTTTGCAACAGAGTTCAACGTTGAATAGAAACCTGCATTTATATCTGCTGAATCCGTCTTAAATGTAATATTACCAGGCATAATTAAACGAATGCTATCACCGTCACGAATAACACTTACGCCCGTTGAAGCCAATTCCTGACGCAATTCTGCTTCCTGTACATCTAAATAATAACCGACTCCGCCACCGATTGCTGCACCGGCCAAACCACCAACCAACGCACCTGCACCATGATTATTTGAAACTAATGCGCCCGTCGCAGCACCAGTTGCGGCACCAATTGCCGTCCCCCATACCGCTTTTGATGTCTGCGCTTCCCCAGTATAAGGATTTACTGTTGCACATGCGCTTAACATAGAAACTATCATTAAACCTGCTAATAACTTTTTCATAAATATTTCTCCTTTTTTCTTAAGACTAGTTTATTGTAAACATAATATTTAAAATTTTCAAAAAAATATTCTAAGAAAAAAAACGCTGTTTCCAACATTCACAGTTGCGGTAGATATTTAAGAATTGCTATACCAACTTGTAAAATCAACATAAATGAAATACCTATCCATGCCATTTGCCAATCTATTCGCATGGATAAGAAGCAATACAAAAAAACCGCCTTAACGGCGGCATTATTTCTGGTGGATGTTGAGGGACTCAAACCCCCGACCCTCTCGGTGTAAACGAGATGCTCTAATCAACTGAGCTAAACATCCGAAACAGTGCGCATATAATAAAACATTTTTCTGCGCTTGTCCAGTACTTTATTCCGGCATAGGTACACCTTCCGTAGCCTCGCCCATGACTTTATCTATTAAGTCATCGGCTTTTGACTTAGCATCTTGATACGCAGCCATAATGACTTCTGCCGCACCTTTTGCACCAAGACTTAAGACATCTTCTCTGATATTTAAATCAAGTAAATCATATTTACCAGACATATCTATAATACAAGCCCCATCTTTAGCTATACCCTTTACACGAGATTTACCTAATTTTTCTTGAGCTGCAGCTACTTTTTCTTGTAAAACGCTTGCCTGTTCCATTAAACTTTCCATATCCATAAAACTCTCCCTTAATTAATCTTTATCTTACGTCTAAAGTAAAAGTATTTTACTTTTCTTTACCGGTTTTCTGATCAATACCCACCATGGACATACGAGTCTTTCCCCTTTTGTCCGCACCTAAATACTTTACAAAGACTTTATCACCTTCTTTAATCTTAGCGTCTTCAATCTTTGCAATTCTTTCACCTGTTATTTCTGATATATGTACCATTGATTCAAAACCGTTCAATATTTTTACGAACAACCCAAAATCTTTAACGCCAGAAACGGTACCTTCATAAATTACCCCAACTTCTGGTTCTGCAACGATGTCTTTAATACGTTTCATCGCTTCTTCCGCTTCTTCTTTTGTAGTTGCCATAATCTTTACATTACCGTCATCATCTAAATCAATCTGAGTATTCGTTTCACGAGTTAATGATTGAATGACAGCCCCCCCCTTACCTATAACATCACGAACTTTATCAGGGTTTATCTTCATAGAATACGCCTGTGGAGCAAATTCAGATAGTTTTTTACGGGGTGCTTTAATCGCTTTGGTTATCTTACCTAAAATATGCATACGACCATCTTTTGCTTGCTCCAAAGCTTTTTCCATGATTTCAAATGTAATAGATGTAATCTTAATATCCATCTGCAATGCGGTAATACCTTGGTCAGTACCCGTTACTTTGAAATCCATATCCCCTAAGTGATCTTCGTCACCTAAAATATCAGTTAATATAGCATAATCATCGCCCTCTTTTATCAACCCCATAGCTATACCTGCAACAGGACGTTTTAACGGCACCCCCCCATCCATCATAGCAAGAGTTGCACCACAAGTCGTTGCCATAGAAGAAGAACCATTAGATTCTAAAATATCTGAAACTACGCGAATAACATAGTCAAAATCTTTCCGACTTGGTACCATAGGATGCAGGGCACGCCACGCTAAATTACCGTGTCCTATTTCTCGACGTCCAGGAGATTTTAACCCTTTAGCTTCACCGACAGAATAACCCGGAAAATTATAATTTAATATAAAATCTTTTTCTTCTTCCCCATCTAAAGATTCAATTGGCAAAGCATCCTTACCCCCACCTAAAGTCAACGACACTAAAGCTTGCGTCTCACCGCGCGTGAATAAAGCAGAACCATGTGCACGCGGTAATAACCCAAGTTCTATTTCTATAGGACGAACCGTTTTATTATCACGACCATCAATACGTGGTTTCCCAGCTAAAATATTGCTACGCATAATATGAGCCGTTAAATTCTCTATTATTTCATCTGCCCATGACTCTAGCGTAGATGTAGCCGTCGTCGTTTCTGGGAATAATTCAGGAATTTTTGCTTTTGCTTCGGCATGAATATTACCTAAGGTTTCCAAACGAACTAACTTTTCTTTTATCTGTAATGCAGATTCTATTTCACCCGCAAAAGATTCAAATTCTTTCTGCATCGTTATATATTCTGCGGATAATTCCGGCGTTTCCCAACGTTCTTTACCTGCTTTTTCCGCCAGTTCATTAATCGCACCTATTACGGACTGCTGTGCATCAAAACCAAACTTTACTGCCCCTAAAGTCGTCGCTTCGTCTAATTCACCTATTTCCGATTCAACCATCAAAACGCCATCTTTCGTTGCTGCAACAACCAAATCCATTTCAGATTCTTCCGTTTCTTTCTTTGATGGGTTCAATATATATTTACCATCCATATACCCAACGCGTGCAGCACCGATTGGACCTTGAAAAGGCACACCAGACAATGCTAATGCTGCACTTGATGCAATCATAGCCAAAATATCTGGCTGATTCTTTTTATCATAAGAAAAAACCTGTGCAATTATTTGTACTTTGTTCTTAAAAGTTTCCGGAAACAAAGGACGAATTGGTCTATCAATCAAACGTGCAATTAAAGTTTCACCAGTTGAAGCCTTGCCTTCACGTCTATCACGCGAACCGGGTATACGACCAGCAGATGCAAATTTTTCTTGATAATCGACTGTTAATGGGAAAAAGTCTTGACCTTCTACTGCCGTTTTTTCCGCACACACAGTCGCCAAAACCATAGTCCCCCCCATAGTCGCTAAAACCGAACCGTTTGCTTGCTTCGCCATACGACCTGTTTCTAAGCGAAGTATTTCATCACCATATTTTATTTCAACCCAAACAGGATTGTTTAAATGTGTTTTTTCTTCTTTATTAAATAACCCAAATAACATTATATTTCTCCATTTTTCTACTACATTAATACGAAGAAAAATCATTCGTTTTTGCATTCTATAAGTAAATGCAAGAAAGAACAATTTCTCCTTCGCATTCAAGATTATAAAATACTATAATTTTTTTGCAAATAAAAAACCGGTAAATAATTACCGGTTTTTTATTATTTACGTAGACCTAATTTTTTGATCAATTCTTCGTATTCGGCTACATTACGTTTCTTTATGTAAGCCAACAATTTTTTACGACGGTTTACCATTAACAATAAACCACGTTCTGAATGATGATCTTTATGATTATTTTTCATATGTTCCGTAAGATTACGAATACGTTCTGTTAAAACGGCAACCTGAGAAGCTGCAGAACCACCATTATCTTTTTCAGTCGTCTTAAACGCGTTAATCAATTCAGTCTTTTTTTCTTTTGTAACGGACATTATTTTCCCTTTTTGTTATATTGTTCGTTTCGGGCGCAATTCCCCGTCAGATACCACACCTATTCCAACAAAGTCTTTTTCGTTGTATACGCGACAAAATCCGTCAGATGCGCCTGTTTTGATAAAACCACCGTTCTTGTAAAAACAAGTTGATTTATCATCAAGATTTAGAACCGGAATGTCCCCCAGTCCAAAATCAATTGGTTTCAAGAAATTCTTGAAATCCGTACCATTATTAAACAAATTTTCTAAGAAATCAAGTTTTACCGAATTTTTTATGTCAAAACCATTTGTCTTAGTTCTACGTATCATATCAACCGTCGCAACCGTACCGCATAATTGTGCGATATCGCGCGCTAATGCCCGAACATAAGTTCCACGACTGCAAACCACTTTAAAGCCCCAAGAATCTTCTGTTTTACCAGTATATTCTAATGAATATATTTTTACTTTCCTTGCAGGTATATCTATTTCTTTTCCACTGCGCGCTAATTCATACGCCCTGCGTCCGTCAATATGAACAGCACTATAAACAGGAGGCACCTGCTCTATCTCTCCCACAAGTTTTGACAAAACAGATATAACATGCGCTTCTTTCGGTATAATATCTGTTCGTGATATTTCATTCCCTGTTATATCAAGACTATCCGTTTCAAACCCGAATTTTAATGAAAATAAATACTCTTTTTTTCCGTCAGAGACATTTTCAATGAACGGTATCATCTTAGTCGCAGCACCCAGCGCAATGGGTAATACCCCAGAGGCCATCGGGTCAAGCGTACCAATATGTCCGAATTTTTTTACACCGAACATCCTAGCAATTTTGCCACCAGCAGTTCTGCTGAATACGCCTGACGGTTTATCCAAAATCACCCACCCAGACGTCATGCTAGCGAACCTTTATTTCTTTCGCAGATTTTAAGGCTTGTTCAATTATTTTATCTATTTCTGTCTTTTCTTCTTGAGCAACAGGATATAACTGCTTTAAATTACCTTTATCTACAAAGCAAAAATTACCGAAATCTCTTCTTAAAGCAAAAGAATATTCTTCATAATTATTTTTTCTTCTATAAGGAATCTGCATTTGATAATAAAGCACATCTGGGTCTTTTGTTGGTTTTACTTCTACAGATTTTGCAACCCATAATTCTGGTGTCCCAAACATATCTGTTTTTAAATCATAACCATTTATATTGATTTTACAATAATATCCCACCCTAAAAACTGGCGGAAAAGCGAAAATATCGAAATTTGAAGAAACAGGATTTCCTTTTAAAGAATACCTTTTCGTAAAATCAAAAGATTTTATATATTTTTTTAAGTCCTGTAAGTTTGAAAATTCATTTTTCACGCAATTACCTAAAAAAGGTTTAAAAAGAAAAACTGTTTTTACTTCCATTTTAATACGCTTTTTAAATTTGTTTTGTTCCTTAGTTGCGCATCTAAAAAACTTTAACAATTCACTATTAAACTTCTAATGCTTTAGCCGAAAAGATTCAATTGAACTTTTTTATCGGGTTGCGCGACTTTGTTTACGCTTTGTTGCGCTTTTTTATTAACCGAAACAGACGCAACATCTTCACATAACGTCGCTTTGTGTTCTTCTAACCCCGCCAACACACTTTCTGCACGTGCAACAACAGATTCCGGCATTCCCGCCATCTTCGCTACATGTATACCATAAGACCTATTTGCCACACCTGCAACTATTTTATGCATAAATACAATCTCATTATTATGCTCGCGCACATCTATCGTCAAACAAGATACATTTTGCAACTGACCAGCATTACATCCAACAAGCGCCGTCAATTCATGATAATGCGTCGCAAAAAGTGTTCTTGGTTGCAAATCATTCAGATATTCTAATACAGCCTGAGCAATTGCCATACCATCATAAGTGGCTGTACCACGCCCTATTTCATCAAAGATGATAAAAGACTCTTTTGTCGCACGACGCAATATATTTGCAGTTTCACTCATTTCCACCATAAAAGTAGACTGCCCCGCAGCCAAATTATCCGATGCACCTACGCGACTAAATAATTGATCACAAATACCTATAGTAGCCCTTGTTGCAGGAACAAACGACCCCATATGTGCCAAAACAACTAATAACGCATTCTGACGTAAATACGTTGACTTACCCGCCATATTTGGTCCGGTTAATAACGCAATAGATTTCACGTTCAAATTGCAATCATTTTTTACAAAATTATCTCCGTGTTTACGTAAGACAGCTTCTATAACTGGGTGCCGCCCCCCCACAATATCAAAAGCATTATCCTCGGTCATATTTGGGCGGACCCAAGAATATCTATCAGCAGTTACCGCCAAAGAATACCAAACGTCTAAATCCGCTAACAATTCTGCAGTAGCAAGTAAATCATCTGATACTTCTCGTATCTTCTGAATCAAATTATTTACAATATCTGCTTCTATCGCTGCAGACTTTTCCGCAGCACTACGAACATCATTATCAAGGTCTATTAACTTCGCTGTCGTAAAGCGCATATTACCCGCCATAGTTTGACGATGAATAAAACCTGATTCTGGTTTCATAAGCTCATCTGCACGAGCACTGGGAACCTCTATAAAATAACCTAAAATATTGTTGTATTTAATTTTTAATGTATGAACGCCGGTCATAGCCGCATACTCTGCCTGCATACTTGCAATTGTTTCTTTAGCTCCATGCGCCAAATTACGCATATGGTCTAATGAAACATCAAAACCTGTTCTGATTACCCCACCATCTCTAAAAAACGTGGGTAATTCGTCAGACAATGCAGAACTTAATTCGCAAGCTAAATCATCATGTGTATTTATTTCTGTAAATCTTGATGCAAAATTTGCATCTAATTTTTTCGATAACATTTTTGAATTAGGTAGCTCTATTAAAAAATCTGCAATGTGGCGCATGTCACGTGGCGTGCCGCGCCCCGCAAGCAACCGAGACAAACTACGACCAACGTCCGGAACAGAAGACAAAACAGAAGATACACTTGCCATCACATCGGGATTAATTAAAAAATGCCCTATATGTTCCTGTCTAAACCTTATCTCATTTATATCACCAGACAAAGTTCGTAAATAAGAGCGCAATTTTCTGGCACCAGCTGATGTCTTAGTATTATCCAAAACATCAATCAAACACATCCCCCCATCATTGATTGGCGCATCAATTTCTAAACTCTTCCAAGTTGCAGAATCTATTAATAACTGACTACCCGATTTATATACATAAGGCGTTCTAAATGCGATTGTCGCACCCCGTTGTGTATTAAATAAATAACCTGCCAACAAGCTTATCGCGCTATCACAATTTGTGTTATCTTCTTCTACCCTAACTGCCCCCCCAAAAACTTTAGAAACAATTTGCCCTATATCTGTACGACGATATAATTTTTCATAAACCGGAGTCGTTTTAAATGCGTCCCTAATCTGTAAAATTATAGCATTTTCTGCAATAGCTTCTGGATAAATAACTTCTGCAGGATTAATTCGAACTAAATCATCTATTACTTCGGACGTCTGCCCGACAAAAAATTCACCAGTTGATATATCACATCCGGCAATATCAAACCTTCCATCTTCCAATAACGTTACAGAAACAAGAAAATTAGATTTTTTAGGCGTTAACAAATTTTCGTCAGTAAGCGTTCCAGGCGTTAAAACCCGAATAACTTTTCTTTCTATAAATTTGTGACCACGTGCTTTTGCTTCAGCTGGCGTTTCCATCTGTTCAACCAAAGCCACCCTAAAACCAGATCGTACAAGCCGCCCAAAATAGTTATCTGCCGCATGCCAAGGTATACCACACATAGGTATATTTTCACCATCTGCGTCTGTACCACGCTGCGTTAAAACTAAACCTAAATTTTCACTTATTGTTTTTGCATCATCAAAAAAAGCCTCATAAAAATCCCCGAGCCTAAACATCAACAACGCGTCCGGATTTTCTGACTTCATATCAACGTATTGTTGCATAACAGGAGATAATTTGTTTTTATCTACCACTATTTAATCCATTAAGCTTTTGTATCGACTTTTAAAGTTTCTATCTTTAATTCTGCTTCTTTTAGTAACTGCTCGCAATAAGCTTTTAACTTTATCCCCTGTTCGTATGCAGCAACGGAATCTGCCAAAGATAATTCTCCTGATTCCATTTTTTTTACCAATTCTGTTAATTGTTTATACGAATCTTCAAAAGACAACTTTTTTTCGTCCATAACTTACCTTTTTCTTTACTATGCACGATACAAAATTAAAACAAAAAAAGCAAACAAAAACTGGTAAAACACAAAGAAATCTTTAACGTAGTTAATATATAAAATTATCATTTCATATTATTTATAATTTCTAAAAATTTATTTTTAAATAATAAAAAAGTTACATTAAAAAATAAAAACCGCTTCTTGCGGTTTTTATCATTTTGTCGGAGCAATTAATATAGACTTTGTCCGCTCATCTGGTTTTGACTTCGTTTCTAACGTCCCCTTATCACCGACTAACTCCAATATCCTTGCAAATAAATCTGGTATAGCGTCCTTACCCCTAGCCAATACTTTTTTAGAACCGCGAGTCATAACAGAAATTTTTACTTTATTACCTTCACCCAAAAACTCAAAAACCTTTCTAAGCTTAATGTTTAAATCATTTTCTTCAATAAAAGGTTTTACCCAAACTTCTTTTACTTCTATTACCTTTTGATTTTTCTTAGCTTCGCTAGCACGTTTTTTCTGTTCGTATTTAAACTTACCATAATCCATTATTTTTACAATTGGCACATCACCATTTGCATTCATTTCTACCAGATCAAAACCTTCATCCAACGCCTTCTGTAAGGCCTGCGAAGTCGGCATTATCCCTAAATTCTGACCTGTTGAACTTATTACCTGCACAGATTTTGCAAATATTTTATTGTTTATACGGGGACCCAAGTCCTTACGATTATCACGGTTAAAAGTTGGTTTAATGGTATACTCCTTTTATTTATGCTGATGATTATTGCCTATTCTTCAGAAGTTTTCAACAAATTTCGCACTATTTGTAAAGCACTCCAAGCTTCTCGTTTTGCCGCAGGTTTTAAAAGTAAATAATTTGGATGGTATATCGGCATACAAACCGCTCCTGAATCTAAGCTTACAACGGCACCATGTTCTTTAACCAGATTAACACCTGCAACTTCATTAGCAGCAAGGCTTCCTAAAGTAAGAATAACACGCGGTGACAAAAAACTTAAAGCTTTTTGTACAAAAGGTCTTGCTAAATCTAACTCTATCTTCGACGGCGTTCTTCCACCTGGCGTGCGCCAGAAAACTAATGGTAAAATGGAAACATTTTCTCTTGCCATACCGATCGCTGACAACATTTTATCCAATAAATCCCCTACTGCACCTGATAAAACCTTACCCGTTGCGTCATCCTCTCCACTTGGGAAATCTGTGACAATAACTAAACCATTTGGTTTACTAGCAATATGCGGAAGTACAACATTTGTAACCCCAGAACGTAAAGGATGGTTAAACTCTGCAATCATTCTACAAAGAGCCGATACATCCACCGGTCTACTTGCCATAGCTTCTGCAGTATCAATAGACATAGGAACAGAAGGTGCTATAGTAGGTATTATCGTCGTACGAACCTTTGAAACCGCCATCTGCTCTATTTTATTAGTATCATCTGTATTCGTCGTACTTAAATAAATTCTCGTCATAGGAATATCATTTAATTCCCAACGAACACCGGATATCGCTAAATATTCTAAATCATTGTTCTGCACGTTTGATTTCCCTTGATTTTTTCACTTATTTGTTATAGACTAGAACACGAGCAACAAAAACTCAAGGGAGTATTTTCATGAAAATAAAAAACTTTGCTATATTAGCTGGCGTTGCAAGCATGTTGGCCGCGTGCGGTGGTTCCAGCATCGTTGAACCAGCAGATTTAAACGATCAAAGAGTATTCTTTGCATTTAATTCGTCTGAAATATCTGACGAAGCACGTGACAATCTTTTAGGTCAGTCTTTATATATGAAAAACCATCCAGACACCAAAATACAGATTGCAGGAAACTGCGACGAACGTGGTTCTGTTGAGTACAATTTAGCGCTAGGTGCACGTCGTGCTAATGCTGCTAAAAGCGTAATGGTAAAAGATGGTATAGATTCTAAACGTATTTCCACAATTTCTTACGGTAAAGAACGTCCGTTAGTTCAGGGGTCCGGAGAAGAAGTCTGGAAATGGAATCGTAATGCAACAACAACCGTAAAATAAGAATGTTGTAAAAAAAACCGGCAAATGCCGGTTTTTTAATATATATTTTAATATGTATTTTTTATTATTTTGTCAATTTTTGTACAAGTTCTTGCATCTGCGTTCTTGTATTAAAATATAAAACCACCTGCCCTGCTCCACCTCGTTTTTCCACAAGCTTTGCGTCTACCCCCAAAGAAACTTTTATACGATTTTCAATGTCTTTAACGGATTTTACATCTATATTTTTGGATGAATAAGCTCTACTTTTCTTAGATCTAATCGCAGATTTTACTTTTTTCTCTGTTTCTGCAACTGAAAGTTTATTTTTAACAATTTCTAAGGCTAAATTTAATGGGTTTTCAGCAACGGCTATCGTACGTGCATGTGAGGCTGAAATGCTTCCTTGTTTTACCATATCTTTTACTTCTTTTGGTAAATCAATTAACCTTATGGCATTTCTTATATAGCTTTCAGATTTACCGATTAACCTGGATACATCAGCTAATTCATAACCACATTTTTCCATTATATTTTTATATGCATCTGCTTCTTCTATAGGGTTTAAATTTTCACGCTGAACATTTTCTATTAAAGCTATTTCCATCGCATTTTCATTTGTAAGCGTTTTTACCAAAGCAGGTATTTCATTCAAACCTGCTATTTTACTTGCTCTGAAACGCCTTTCACCTGCAACAATTTCATATAAATGGTTTTTACCAGTTACTGTTCTAAGTAAGATCGGTTGCAAAACCCCTTTTTCTTTTATAGAACGTGCTAAATCTTTTAATTCTTCTTCAGAAAAATTTTTACGCGGTTGATCCGGATTTGCTCCAATTTGAACCAAAGGAACCTGTTTTACAACGACTCTCTCTGCCCCTGTTAAAATCGATATATCTGGTATATTACCAATTTCTTCTTTTAAATCGGCTAAACCACGCCCTAACCCAAATTTTGCCATCAATGAACCTCTTTTTCAGTTTTCTGCACGACTTCCGTAGCAACCCTCAAATAAGCCTGCGCCCCAGAAGAATTAAAATCATAAAACAAAGCAGGTTTACCATGACTTGGTGCTTCTGATACCCGAACATTTCTTGGCACCACAGTCTTAAAAACTTTATCTCCGAACGTATTACGCACATCATCTTCAACGGCCCTTGTCAAACCGTATCTCTTATCATACATAGTTAATAAAACGCCCAAAATCTCTAAATTCTGATTCCATTTATTTCTTATTTCTTTTATCGAATTAATTAAATGACTGATTCCTTCCAAAGCATAAAACTCACACTGCAACGGTATAAGAACGTAATCGGCTGCCGTTAAAGCATTCAAAGTTAAAAAACCTAAAGCAGGCGGGCAGTCTAATAAAATATAATCGTAATGTTCCGATATCGATTTTAATGCGTCACGTAACTTATATTCACGGTTTTCTACGTCTAACAAATCAACCTCTGCCCCAGCCAAAGCCATAGTAGACGGTAAAATATGCAAACCTTGAACAGCAGTAGATAAAACATTATCTGCAGCATTTGCAGTTCCCATTATAACGCCATAAACACTTTGTCTATGCGAAGTTCTTACGAAACCTAATCCAGTCCCCGCATTTCCTTGCGGATCTAAATCAACCAATAAAACGCGTTTCTTTATTGCAGCTAACGAAGCTCCTATGTTTATCGCCGTTGTAGTTTTACCAACACCACCTTTTTGATTAGCAAATGCAATTATTTTTGTCATCGTTCCCTTTCCCAAATAAATAAAAACAACATTTTTAGCATATAAAAACCGACTTAACCAGTCAAGACAAATATATTGCACACGCAAAAACATTACTAAAAACAACGTATTACAAACAATTTCATATGAAATATGATTTATTATTTATTTGACAAACTTCAAATTGTTTACTATACCTAAAACATGAAATTCAAAACTATTGCTTTCTTGGGCGCGGTTTTCTTTATAAGTTTGGATACAGCTTTATCAATTACAAACTCGATTTATGAGAAAAGCAAAATAAAAAACGAAAGAATAATAAAAAAACCAAAATTACCGGCAAAAGAACTTAATATATATACAGATACGGTTCTAATAAAAGACGAAACTTATAAAACAAAAATTCTAGCAGCAGGTGCTTTTAACCCCACAACAAATACAGTAAAAATAATTTTCTTTAAAACTAATACTTCCAACACAGAAATACAGACCTTCTGCAACCGAAGCAATTCTCAAATTCCATTGACGAAACGTCACGAGTTAGAACATGCACAAAAAGCATTCTTAACAAAAGACATCAAACATTACCCGCCAGAAGTACGCGCAAAAATAATAGCAATAAATGAGATAACGGCTCTTGCTT
Organism: uncultured Alphaproteobacteria bacterium; assembly: GCA_944389645.1. GTDB lineage: Bacteria > Pseudomonadota > Alphaproteobacteria > Rs-D84 > Rs-D84 > Enterousia. The sequence continues at coordinate 19,656 of CALXMZ010000023.1, read as the reverse complement.
CAGAAATTATAGAATCACAAGATTATAAATATAAAACCGGTAAAGACTTCCTTTCTTTGAAACCATTTGTAACAGAAGCAAACAAAAAAATTGAAAAAATTATTAACAAAAAAAATTTAAGATACCCTCTTGATTTTAACGACCAAGAAATATCCGACATTATAATTAATCAAGCCCTTCAACAATTTCTACAGGAAATAAAACGAGGCATATATAAAACAAGTATGCAAAAAGCATTCTATAATAGAACAAATCAGGAATTTCAATGTAATTATTCTTTAAAGGAATCTTATGAAAAAATTACATTTAACCCTGTTTTAAACATGTGGGACCCTATTTGGTTTTTTCAATCTAAGCAGGGCTATATAAATTTGTGGCAAGTTGCAAGTAAAAAACAAAAACAAAAAACTATAAACACATTAGATTCTTTGATAGAAAAATTTACCAACCAAAAGCTAACTATATTACAAAGATAAAATACACTAAAATCAAAACGATACGTGATATTTCATATGAAATTATCGGCTTTTTTCTATTATTGTTACGAAACCATCGCCTGTTTTAGAGGGGAACAGAGTATACTTAAATTTATACTTTTTCTTTGCCTCGTTTATTTCATTCTGTACTTCCCGGCCTTTTAGTAAAAAAAGCCGGTAATTTGTTAATGACACATAATCAAGAATTTTTATTAAAGGAGCAAACGCACGCGCAGTAAAAACATATTTTTTATTATTCAAGGTTAGGGCAGGGATTAAATTTTCTAATCTTCCATGAAATATTTCTAAATTCGGTAAATCTAATTTACTTTTAAGTTCTGTCAAGAAAGCAACTTTCTTTCCGATAGACTCTACGCAAGTGACATTCCAGCCTAATATGGCTAGAACAACACCGGGGAAACCGGCACCGCTTCCCAAATCAATTATTTTTACGTTTTTAGGCAGAAAATCTGCTAACTGTGCAGAATCATCAAAATGCCGTGACTTTATGTCAGCCAAGGTACTTGGTGCCACCAAATTCATACGTTTTGACCAATCTTTTAATAATTTTTCATATAAAATAAATTTTTCTTTATTATTCATTAATAATATTGTAGCATAACTTTCACATGAGAAAAATAGAAACTTTATTAGTTGGTATTATTTTAATGTCTATCATCGTAGTGATGGGAGGCGTATTTTGGTATCACGAAAATTCTGATAATTATTTAAGAAAATACAATTACCCTACAACAAAGTATGGCGTTTTTTTGGCAGCTCAACACGCAATATACAGAAATGACTTTGAAAATGCGTCTAAATTTTCTTCTCAATTAGAAGATATAAATTATCCGATTGTACAATCTACAAAATATATATCCGATTTTTTAAGCGGTAAATTACCGGAAAATATCGATATATTAGAAGAGGAAAAAGCCACCGCTTCCAGATTGATTTATGATGCATATCTCGTATCACAAGAAAATTGGAAAGAACTATATAACAGACATAAAAAGGATGAATCTGCCTTGGCTTCTCCGTTACGGATCTGGTCTTCTGTTGCTGTAGGTAAAGAAAAAGATGCTTTAAATTTTATAAAAGATCTACCGACAAATGATTCTTGGAAAAATTTTGTTAGCGGGCAAATTTATGCAGAAATGGCAGAACCTGAAAAAGCATCAGAATTTTTTGAAAAGGTGCGTCCAGATTTTATGAATATAAATGATTATTTATATATAATGTCTTTTTATAAAAATTACGATATGCCAGAAAAAGCTGATGTTTTAAAGGAAGAATTTACTTCTCGACCGGGTGGTATGTTTATGTTAGATTTTGAAGATATACCCGAATGGTCTATATATTCAGGCAAACGTAATGCACTTGCTTTCAGTTTGATACAGAATGTGTCTCATACACAGATAATGATGTATTCTGATCTATCTATCTTATTATTAAGGTTTGCAGACATAATACGTACAGATAAGACAATAAATAACGATGCTATAAATTATTACATAGGTCAATATTTCTTTAATACTAACGGTGATTATGAAAATTATTTCCAGAAAATAAATAAAGAAAGCCCATTTTATTTATTTTCAATTTTAAGAATGACGGAAAAAACAAATGATATAAAAAAATTATCACACGCTTTAAAAGAGTATCCTTTATTTGTACCAGCAGTTAATAAACTTGTTGCTTATTACATAAAGAACAATAAAAAAAGAAAAGCATTATACGTTATAAATACAGCATTAAAAGAAGAAAATTTAAGTGAGACGGGTAAAGCATTTTTCTTAAAGAGCAGGGCGCAAATTAATTATGTTTTCGGTGATTTAAAAAGTGCACAGGCAGATTTAAGGGAAGCTTCTGAAGTACTAAACCTAGATTCAGAAATATTATCTTTACAAGCAAAAATATGGGCAAAACAAAATAGAGAAATTGAAAATGCATATGAATATGCCATGTTATTAGTAAAACAAAATCCAACTGATATAATGGCATGGGATACTCTTGGTTACGTTGTACATAAACGCGAGGGGAGCCAAGCAGCGTTAGAGCTTCTTGCTAGAGTAGGGGAGGTTTCTTCTACTTGTTCATCTCTGTTTGAACAGTTAGGTGACTTATATGCAGAAACAGGGCAGGAAAAGCTTGCCCGTGAGGCTTATTTAAAAGCAATAGACCTATCTGATGATGGTTTAACAATTTTACCAAAACTAAAAAAGAAATTAAGGGAAATAAAATGAAAGTCGGTATCGTCGGTGCAGGGGCGTGGGGAACGGCCTTAGGTATTGTTACTGCAAAAAGTGGTGCAAATGTTGTTCTTTGGTCATACGATGGCGAATATAAAAAGTTTGACGGTGTTGATTTACCACAAAATATTACGGTTACTAAAAATATAGAATCACTTTCAAATTGTGATGTATGGTTGGTTGCAACCCCGGCAGCTTATTTTCGCGAGACAATGAAAAAAGTTGCAGAATTTTATAATAATCAATCAATAATTATCTGTACAAAAGGGGCAGAATGCGCAACCGGTGAATTTATGTCAGAAATATTAACTTCTGTTTTACCAGACATTAAAGATTTCGGCGTTTTATCTGGACCTCAGTTTGCAGCCGAAGTAGCAAAAGGGGTACCAACTGGCTCCACGTTAGCGGGGACTCAAAAAACATTAGAGATTGGTAGAAAAGCTCTTAAATTATTATATTTAAATGAAACTAATGACGTAATTGGTGCGGAGGTCTGTGGCGTTGGAAAAAATGCGGTAGCTTTAATATGCGGTTATAATTTTATAGCCTCAGCAGGCGAAAATGAACGAGCAATGATATTTACGCGTGCATGGAATGAAGTAACGAATATAGGCATAGCACTTGGGGCAAAAATAAACACATTTTTAGATTTATGTGGAATAGGGGACTTATTCTTATCCGCAACCTCTGCCACAAGCCGTAATTTTTCCGGTGGAATGGCCATCGCAAAGGGAGAAAAACCAAATGGTACAGTTGAAGGTATTTTCGCTTTGTGCGGTCTAATCGAACGAGCAGAAAAAATTGGTATTGATATACCTATATTAAAAGAAATGAAAATAAAGCTTAATATATAAAAACACCGGTAAACACCGGTGTTTTTATCTTTTTCTGCGATGTAATTCAAATAAAATCTCTTCTAGATGAGCTTTTGATATTAAACTTTTTTTTATGTCATGCAAAGATCTAACAACGTTTTTATTTGTAGTCCATTCTGTTTTTATTTTTTTCCCGCTATTTTCCCCCAAAGTAACGTTTCCGAAAGAATCAAACGCCATCAAAATATTATTGTTTTCAGATAAAAAATTAAATTGAGAATTTTCTACTTTCATCGCTTCCGCCAAATTTTTTGCGCGTCCACCTGAAAATAGAGTCGCATCAGAAGATTGTAATAATATTAACTTGTCACCAACAATATCCACAATTCTACCATTTTTAAGAATAACTTTATCAAACCGGACACCTTCTTTTTTTAACAGCATACAAAGTGCTATATATAAATATTCATCACCTTTAAAAGAAGAAAGATGTACAACAGTATGCATATCTTTATATTTATATAACTCTTTTATTATTTTTACACAATTTTCCATACTATTTTTATGGAATTTGTCCAAAGACAAAGATATTTGTATACCATACGGCTTCCCGTTAGAAATTGACTCTGTTAAATCATGAAAAATCCGCTTACCTAAATCTGTATTCACCCAATCCCCGTTAGTTTTTATATCAACCCCGACACCTCTATCGCAACAAAAATTAAGTAAATCAGGAACATAGTTACTTTCATAAAAAAGATATGAAGACATTATTTCACCACCAGTAAATACAACCTCTTTTGAAAAAGAACTATCTTCTAAGGCCTTTGAAATATAATCTTTTATGATATTTCTGGGTATATAGTGTTTCTGCTGATCTGGACCGGAATTTTCACAACAATGTAAACATTTATACCAACAATAATTAGTAGTTTTAAAAATAAGAACGTAAGGGAAACGTCTTATAATTCCCCCAATAGGAAATGTCAAATCTATAAAATCTATATATTTTGTATATAATTTTGTAATATTAATATCATCATTTACCATGAACAAAAATGATATTTCAAAAAAACAATCCGTCAATAAAAAACGGATTGTAAAAACGATAGATATTATTTATTCGTACCTCAAACTATCTATAGGATTTAATTTTGCGGCTTTCATTGCAGGCATAACACCAGAAGCAAGACCGACTATTACGGCAACGCTAACAGAAACGATTATTGGCCAACCACTAAACGGAACATTATAACCTAAAACGAATCGTCCAACACCCTGCGAAAGCCCGACACCTAACAAAAAACCTGCCATAGAACCCATAAAAGAAATTAAAATAGATTCAGATAAAAACTGTATAATTATATGTCTTTCCCTTGCACCAATTGCTTTGCGAATACCTATTTCTCTTGTCCTTTCAGCAACAGAAACAAGCATCATATTCATTATCCCGATTGAACCGACTAATAATGAAACTGCAGCTATAGCCACCAGAAGCATCGTCATATACCCCGTTACGGTATCCATAGCTTCCATCATCTGTTTCATATCCATAATCTGAAAGTCGTCATCTGTGCCATCTGATAAATTATGTCTTTCCCTAAGTAAAGCCGTTATTTGTTCTATTACCAAAGTATTATCTGCACCTTCGTTTAATTTCAAAGATATCGTATTAACAGAATTGGGAAACCTGCTTCCTTGCAGACGCTTTTTCAATGTCGTAATCGGTATAATAACCATATCATCTTGACTACCCATTGCGGAATCACCGCGCTCTTTAGTAACTCCTATTATCACGAAAGGCATATTTTGTACGCGAATAACTTCTCCGACGGGATTTTCCGGCATCTGTAACTCTTCAGCAGTCTGTGGCCCTATAACCGCGTACGTAGACCCGTTCCTAACTGCTGACTGATCAAAAAATGTACCATATTTCATCTCTAAATTTTGTACGTTGGTATAATCTGGATAAACCCCTACCATTGAAGACGCCCAGTTCTGATTACCATAAATTACCTGAGCCGCAGCATTCTGTACAGGACTTACAGCTGCAACATCCGGTAATTTCGCAATAAAGTCTGCGTCTTGTATAGTAAGAGTCTGTCTATTTCCAGTTCTAACACCGGCACTTTGTGCGGCTCCAGCTCTTATCATAACGGTATTCGTCCCAAGTGACGAAAATTGATCGTTAATTTGTTTTGATACCGTCTCACCAACGGCAACCATTATAACTACAGCCATAACGCCAATTACTATCCCCAGTACCGTAAGAAATGATCTTATTTTATTTCCGCTTATTGATAACCAAGATTCTTTCAATATGTCTTTAATTGTCATTTTCGTTCCACTTTTTCTCCATATTAAACTTATTGTTGTAAAGATCGTTCATCTTTCGGTACTTTTCCGTCATAAGTTATTCTACCGTCATAAATATGTATCAATCTATCGGAATAACGAGCAATATCAAATTCATGCGTAATCATTACTATTGTTATCCCCATTTCTTTGTTTAATTTTTTAAAAAACGTTAATATCTCGTTCCCCATTTTACTATCCAACGCACCTGTGGGTTCGTCAGCTAATATTAACTTAGGGTCTCCGGCTAATGCACGAGCTATCGCTACACGCTGTTTCATTCCACCTGATAATTGTGTCGGTAAATACGTTTCAAAATTTTCTAATCCAACTCTTTTTAACATCTCACGCGCACGACGAACCCTTTCTTCCATTGAAAGACCACGATACATTAGCGGTAACATTACATTATCTAAAACGCTACGCTTTGCCAAAAGGTTAAACTGCTGAAAAACAAAACCTACATATTCATTTCTAACTACTGCTAACTCATCCGCAGATAAATGTGTAACATCTTTACCATAAAGTTTATATGTACCGCTTGTCGGAGTATCCAATGCTCCTATAATATTCATACACGTAGACTTACCGCTACCAGATGGTCCCATTATAGAAACAAATTCTCCCTGATTTATATCAAACGTTATATCAAACAAAACCTGCTGTTCACCACCCATTTCAACGGGAAAACTTTTACAAATTTTATCCATTGATATGATATTTATCTCTTCGTTTTTCTTTTTCATATACAATCTCTCTTTTTAAAAAATTATACCAGCTGTAGAAAAAATTTTTTACAAAAAAAAGACCGGCATAACCGGTCTTACAAAAAATATTATCTTGGCATACCCATTCTCATACCAGAAGAGTTTGAAGAACTTTGACCATATCTTCCAATGATAATTTTATCTCCTTCTTGTATATCATCTGAAATGATTTCGGTTTCAGTAGCAGTTATTAAGCCTTTTTCATATGGTACTAAGATAGCCTTTTGATTACCATTAACATTACGCAGAATTGCCAGATGAGTTTTTGTCGTAGCATCACCAACATTTTCAACTATTCCGTCAAAACTACGCAATAACAACGAAGAGTTTTGTACTTTCCAAACGTCATATTTCTCAGAAATCATAATAGTAACGAATGCCGTCATACCAGGTTTCAAGCGTAAATCTGAATTATCCACATCTATAACAACAGTATAAACCACAACATTAGATGTTATCGTAGGAGATAAACGAACCTGACGAACCTCTCCTTCAAAGGTCTGGGTCGGATATGCATCTACCGTAAAAGTAACCTTCTGACCTTCTTCTATCATACCGATATCTGCTTCTGATACAGCAGTTTCTATTTGCATTTGTGATAAATCCTCAGCAATTTCAAACAAATCAGGCGTCTGGAAAGATGCCGCAACCGTCTGACCAACGTCAACCTGACGAGATATAACAGTACCATCAACGGGCGACGTAATAGTTGCGTAACCCAAGTTAGTTACGGAACGATCATACTGCGATTTCATTTTATTAACATTCTGTTCTGCTTGTTCATATGTCGTCTGAGACTGTTCCAATTCTGCACGAGAAATATAACCGTCTTCAAATAATATTTTATTTCTTTCATATTCACTTTTTGCGTAATTCCTTTGAGATTCAGAACTAACTAATGATGCATAAGCTTCGTCTACAGAAGCCTGTAAAACAGAAGGTTCAATAGTTAATAAAATATCACCTTTTTTTACTTTGGAATTATAATCCACAAAAATTTCTTCTATCGTACCGCTAACTTGTGACCCAACACTTATCGTATTTAATGGCTGTATTTCTCCTGTCGCGGTAACAACCTGCCTTAAATTTCCCCGAGAAATTATCGCCGTTGCAAAACCAGTTTCCTTCTCATTACTACCTTTACCTACGAAATAAACGAAACTTATACAAATAACGACGAAAATTATCAACCACCATTTACGGCGTTTCATCCAAGACCATAATCTTTTAATTTTTGATTCTTTTTTATTTTTCTCCATCCTCAACCTCCATCAAACCATCTTTAATGTCCCCGATTGCTAACGCAAGAGCGGCACGTTTTGTAAACAAATCATATTTTGCGGCATTATTTTGCTTATGAGCATCAGCTAAATCAGCTAAAGCAGTCTGCCAGTCTAACATAGTTGCTTTACCAACCTTATACATACCAGCCGTCACATTTTCAGTTTCTTTCGCAGATTTTAACAACGTTTCCGTTTGCGTTAATACGGTTTGTGACGTTTTATAATTTTGATATGCAGTAAATACATCTAATACAGCCGCATCTTTTGTAGCCTTTTCTTGTTCTTTTGCTCTTTCATAACTTACTTGCGCAGAACGAGCATTATAATAATTTGCAAAACCAGCAAATATCGGCATAGAAGCACGAATACCTATACTACCACTTATATTATCTTGACCGGAATTATAAACTTCACTAGGCGTATTATTCCAAGACAAACTTCCACTAGCAGAAATACTTGGTAAATTACTTAGAAAAACGCTGTTTCTGCGATGCCATGCAGCGTCTTTATTTGCAGAAGCACTTAATAAATCAGGACGTTTTTTCTCTGCCAAAGCGATTAAATCATCGATATTTTTATTTTCTGTTTCCGTTCCAAAGTCTGCTGGCATATCGGCTATTTCTATATTCTGGTTTGCAGGAAAAGAAAGTTTCGACAGCAATGCACCTTTGGCTATTTCACGGTTATTTTTCGCTCTTTCTAAATCTAAAACACGACTTGCCAGCGTCGTATCCGCTTTCAAAACATCTGCTTTAGCTACTGCACCTGCTTTATATTTTTTATCCGCCGTATCTTTAGCCGTCTGCGCCACTACACGCAATGATTCTGCCGTAAAAACGTCCGCATCTGCATTTAATAACGCATAATAAGCCCCTATTATACTATATACATAGTTTTGAACAGACTCACTATAATCAAAACCAGTTGCCCGCCACGTAGAAATTAACTGATTCACATCAGACAATCTTTTACCAAAATCAAAAATTAAATACGATGCAGAAATTGAAGCACCATATGACCAATCGGACCATTCTTTGTTTCTATAAGGTAAAGTCGCAGAACCAGAAGCACTTACGCTTGGTAAATATTGCGCATACCCAGCATTTTTACTAAACCTTGCCGATTGTAAAGATAAATAAGAAGATGCCGTTTCTGGATTTCTACATAACCCAAGTTCAATGACTTCTTGCAACGTCAGTTTACCTTCCGGGACAGAATTCATAGAAGAGCAATCTTGTGCACTAAATGCTTGAACTGGTAATAAACAGAAAAATAAAATTAATTTTTTCATAAACCCTCTCTTTTACTCCGAATTATATCATATATATAATAATTTTTATCTTGAATTACAATTTTTTTTTGCTTAGTATAATTGCACATGTCAGTGGCCTGGTGGCAGAGTGGTTATGCAGAGGACTGCAAATCCTTCTATGCCGGTTCGATTCCGACCCAGGCCTCCAATATTTCTTATAATGATTGAAACTATTACTTTATCCGATTTCAGAAACCATAAAACGTGCAGAATAAAAACGCACGGTCATCGTAACATAATTATAACAGGACCAAATGGTGCTGGAAAAACTGCTATATTAGAAGCTTTATCTATGCTTGGCGGCGATAAAGGTCTAAGAAATGCCCCCATGACAGATATACTAAGATTTGATGGTAACGGAAGTTTTTATATATATGCAAATTTAACGGACGATACTGAAATTTCTGTATATTTTTCATCAAAAGATACTAACAGACGCGCAAAAATTGACGGCACACCTGCAAATCTTTCCGAATTATCAGAGCAACTAAGCATAATATGGTTAACCCCGAAAGAAGATAGGATTTTTGTTGATTCTACGTCAGAAAGGCGCTCCTTTTTTGATAGATTAGTTGCTAGTTTTGATACTGCACATGCAGGTCGTGTCGCTAAACTTTCAAAACTTATCACAGAACGAGCTTTCGCAATTAAAAACGGTAATGACAAACATTGGTTAGATGCACTTGATACCCAAATAACAGGAACAGCAATTGCTGTTGCCGCAGCAAGAATTCAGTACGCAGGAGAAATAAACTATTTTTTAAAAAATTGTGCAATCACAGTATCAGGTTTTATTGAAAATACACTAATAGAAGATACTAATTTAGCAAACGTAGAAAAAAAATACTTTGAATACTTGCAAAATAATCGTGAGCTTATCGGTGATAAAATGGTTTTAGATGGTTCTCATAAATCAGATTTCGGCGTATTTAATAAAACTTTAAATTTACCTGCATATTTAACCAGTACAGGTCAACAAAAAACGTCTTTAATAGACTTAATTTTAGCACATGCAAAACTTGTTCATGCGAAAACGTCTCATGAACCAATTATATTACTTGATGAAGCGGCCGCTCATTTGGATTCAAACGCCCGTAAAAATTTATTCGATGAGCTTAAAGAAACAAATGCACAGGTATGGGCAACAGGTTTGGACGCAAACGTTTTTGCTGACGTCCCCGATGCAATATTTGTTACTTGCGCAAACGGGATAATAAATAATATACTTGTTGCGGAGAATAAAAATGAGCAGAATTGATTACCAGAACTTATTAGACAACGCATTAAAATCTGTTGTAAAAGATGCATTGATACACGCTCAAATTAACGGGTTAGGGGACGGAACGCATTTCTTTATAACTTTTAAAACTCGCGCTGCCGGTGTCGTTTTACCGGATTTCTTACGTATTAGGTACCCAGATATAATGACCATAGTTCTACAATATTCTTATAATAATTTACACGTTTCTGATAAAGAATTCGGGGTTCAGTTAACATTTGACGGTAGACCCTTTTTCATTCGGGTACCGTTTTCCGCACTCGTTGAATTTAAAGATCCTTCTGTAGATTTTATGCTATCTTTTCACCCGAAAGGTAACGCTGCCGCTGACAATGATATGGAATTACCATTAGATGGAAAAGAAGATACAATCGATAAAGGCAGAATAATATCTCTTGATGAATTCAGAAAAAACAAAAATAAATAAAAAAATACCGGTTTTTACCGGTATTTTTTATTTTCTTTTAACTACTTTTTTCTTTTTAACAATTTTTTTCTTTTCTTTTTTTATTTTTGTTTCAGAACGTAAATCCTCTTTTTCATTATCGCCACGTAAGTAACTTTCTAACCAATGATTATCAAAATTCAAAGTCTTTACGTCTTTATTTTTTAATAACTTTTGTTGTAGTGGTATAGTAGTTTTAACCCCTTCAATTACAAATTCGTCCAAAGCACGCATTGCACGCATAATACAAGCGGGTCTATTAGGTGCATGAACGATTAATTTTGCAATCATAGAATCATACGTTGGTGGAATCGTATAACCAGTATATACCGCGCTATCAACGCGAACTCCCATACCACCAGACGGTGCATATAAAGTTATTTTTCCAGGGTTAGGTATAAACGTTTCTGGGTCTTCCGCATTAATGCGAAATTCAATCGCATGTCCATGTGGAACAACATTAGATTGCGTATACCCAAGTTTTTCACCTGCAGCAACACGTATCTGTTCACGAACAAGATCAACACCGTATACCATTTCTGTTACTGGATGTTCTACTTGTAAACGAGTATTCATCTCTAAAAAGTAAAACCTACCACCTTCAAACATAAATTCAAAAGTACCAGCGTTCGTATACCCCATTTTCTTCGCAGCAGTTTTACAAACTTCAATCATGTCGTCACGTTGCTTCTGCGTCAAAATGGCGGCAGGGCATTCTTCCATAACTTTCTGATTTTTACGTTGCAAAGAACAATCACGTTCACCAAAGATGACTACATTACCATGCTGATCACCTAATACCTGAAATTCAATATGTCTTGGATGCAACAATAACTTTTCCATATACAATGTGTCATCACCAAAACCTGATTTAGCCTCTTGCTTTGTAATCTGATACGCGGCAGGCATTTCTTCGGCAGACATAACTGGGCGAATTCCGCGACCACCACCACCAGCCGCCGCCTTCAACATAACAGGATACCCTATCTTTTCTGCCCATTCTAGCGCATCTTCCAAAGACTTTACCGCACCATCAGAACCAGGTACAACAGGTAACCCACATTCAATTGCGGTTTTTTTAGCATTAACTTTATCACCCATTTTTTCAATCATTGCAGCAGATGGCCCTATCCAAATCAGACCATGTTGTTCAACCTTCTGAGCAAAATCAGCACGTTCTGATAAAAAACCATACCCAGGGTGAATCGCGTCCGCATTTGTTAATAGTGCAGCAGTTAGAATGGCAGATTCGTTTAAGTAAGAATCTTTTGAAGGTCCAGGCCCGATACATACTGATTCATCTGCTAACTGAACATGCATCGCATTTTTATCAACAGTTGAATAAACAGCAACTGTACGTATACCCATATCACGACACGCACGAATTATTCGTAACGCAATTTCTCCGCGATTGGCAATTAAAACTTTCTTTATCTGAGACATTTTCTTTATCTTATTCGATAACAATTATAGGTTGATCAAATTCAACGGCCTGCCCATCAGAAACTAAAATTTCTTTAACGACACCGTCTTTGTCGGATTTAATCGGGTTAAACGTTTTCATTGCTTCTATCAAAGCAACTGTATCACCCGCTTTTATGCGCGCACCTACAGATGTAAACGTTTTTGCCCCCGGTTCCGGTGCAAGATACGCAACACCTACCATAGGAGATTTCAAAGCATAACCATTAACTGCGTTTTCAGCCGGTTCACTATTCGTATTTTTTGCTTCACCTGTGACAGGAAGATTCGGCATCGCAACTGCCGTAGACTGCTGCTTAGATAAATGAATATGCTTACGATAAACACCAAATAAAAATTGACGTTCTAATTCTAACTCTGTAATGCCCATTTCATCCATAATTTTAGACATGGATTCTACGGTTGCACGAAAAGACATTTTTTATCCTTTTATATAAATAACTTCTTTGTATCAGCTTCTGGAATTTTACCACAATCAAGATACTTGTCAAGGGACAGGGTCATACCCAAAGCCACCCAATGGTCTGCAACGAAGAATACGTTTTATTCCTAAAAACGTGCCATACATTATACCATATTTTTCAATTGCTTGCTTAGTATATTCACTGCACGTGGGCGTAAATCGACACATGGCACGACCACCAATTATCGGAGATATACATACCTGATATACACGAATAAATGATATAGCAACACGCCGTATAAATAAAATGAAAAAATTATTTTTCTTGTTCCTCAATGTATAACTTTTTTATATATTGTAAACATCTTCTCATCGCCTGACGCCCGTCTTCACGAGTCGCGTCTAAAATCGTACGACGCGCAATAAATATATAATCTAAATCTTTTATTAAATATTTCTCGTTAAACGTTAACCAATCACGTAGCAGACGCTTTGCACGATTTCTATCAACTGCATGCTTAAACGTTTTTTTTGTAACCGTTAAACCATACCTTGGGTCATTAGCAATCTTTATTTTTTTGGCTCTAACAAAAAAAAGACTACAGCGAGCATTTAAATCATCTACCCTTGGTAAAAAATCATCATGTCTTTTTATTGTGTTTCTCATGCCTCTTATAATAACAAAATATAATAATATTCCAATAAAAAAGCATTTTTATTTTTTGGACAACTTGATTTTTTCGTTTATAGGCTTTATAGTTCAAAAAAATTCACTAATTTAGGGGAAAAAAATGTACAACTGGCTGATGAAATTCTTTTCTGCCGATATGGCCATAGATTTGGGCACGGCAAATACTTTGATTTATGTAAAAGGTCGCGGAATCGTTCTAAACGAACCTTCTGTTGTTGCAGTTGCAGAAAATAGATTGCTTGGTCGAAAAGAAATTTTAGCCGTCGGTACAGAAGCAAAACAAATGTTCGGGCGTACACCTGGTACTATTTCTGCAGTTCGCCCACTGCGTGACGGCGTTATCGCAGATTTTGAAGTTGCAGAAGAAATGATTAAATACTTCATCCGCAAAGTACATCATAAAAACCCATTAGCCGCACCTCTTATTATTATATGCGTACCATCATGCGCAACACAGGTCGAACGTCGTGCCATTCAAGAAGCAGCAGATGCTGCAGGTGCACGCAAAGTTTATATTGTCGAAGAATCAACCGCTGCTGCAATTGGGGCAGGGCTGCCAGTTGAAAAACCAGTCGGTTCTATGGTATTAGATATCGGTGGCGGTACAACAGAAGTTGCAGTTATGTCATTGGGTGGCATAGTTTATTCTAATGCAGTTCGTACTGCTGGCGACCAGATGGACTTGGACATTATCGACTTTGTTCGCAAGAATAAAAACTTATTAATAGGTGAAAACACCGCAGAAGAAATAAAAAAACGTATCGGTACCGCAATCTCACCAAAAGATAAAGCAAACGAACTGACAATGAAAATCAAGGGGCGAGATTTGTTGTCTGGTACACCACGTGAAACAGTTATCACAGAATCACAAATTGCATCTGCATTGGCACAAACAGTCACAAAGATTGTCGATACAGTTCGTCAAGCATTGGAATTAACACCGCCAGAATTATCTGCTGATATCGCAGACCTGGGTATCGCAATGACAGGTGGCGGTTCATTATTGCGCGGTTTAGATGCAGCAATTCGCGCTGCAACGGGACTACCTGCATTCTTGGTAGATAACCCATTGGCATGCGTTGCATGCGGTTCTGGTAAAATGTTATCCAGCCTGGATAAAAATAAACATATTTTGCAAACAATGTATTAAAAAAAACCGGCCTCTGCCGGTTTTTTTGTTGTCTTACTTATTAATAGAATTTAAAGGTTTCTTAACAGAAGAAATAAACATGATTAATTGAAAAACTGTTAATTTGTACTTACCTTTTACAATCTGATTATATTCAAATTCGTTAACGGAAAATATATCACACATATAAACAATAGAAAGCCCTAATTCTTTCCTAATAGATTCTATTTCTTGCCCAACCCGCATGATACCTCCTGCTACTTTTATTTATTAAACAAAAACCACCAGAAAAATCAGGTGGTTGGAGTTTACAAACAATTCAATCAGAAATTGCGGTCTTATTCAATATATTCAGACTCACTCCAACCAATATAAGTTGGAGATATTTTTCGCCATCACTGGCGCTGATTGAATGGGTTTGTAATCCCAGCAACAGAACACCTGTTGCGTTACGTATTATAACCACCCATAAACCATATATCAAATTGTTTTTTCCAGTGTTTTTACCCCTTTATGTTAAACAAAAAAACCACCGGAAAATTCAGGTGGTTGGAGTTTCAACACAATTGCTAGGAATTGCGTGTCTTATTCAATATATTCGACACACTCCAACCAACAAGTTGGATTTTTACGTCATGTTCGACGCCTAGCAATGGGTGTTGAATCCCAACAACAGAACACCTGTTGCGCTATGTATTATAAATGCTGCTTTTTGATATTGCAATCGTATTTTTCTTTGCTATAATCCTGAAAGTTTAAAAGTTATCGGGTGGTTAGCTAAGTTGGTCAGTCGCGTACGTTGACATCGTAGGGTCGTTGGCTTTCTGGACGTAGCACCGAAAAAATATGGGTGGTTAGCTCAGTTGGTTAGAGCGTTACGTTGACATCGTAAAGGTCGTTGGTTCGAGTCCAATACCACCCACCACTATAAAAACCGAGAAGAAAAAAGAAATGATGCGAATGTACAATTAATCTTACTAAAAACTTCTGACGGGATTCCTGGGTGCCCCGTTGGGCACCCTTTTTATAAAATAACAAAGGCGCAAATATGACAACTGACAACAAACAAAAATATCTTATTACTTCTGCTCTGCCATACGTTAATGGCGAATTACACTTGGGGCACCTTATCGGTTGCTGGTTGCCTTCGGACGTTTATGCTAGGTTCTGTCGCGCATGCGGACGTGATGTCTTATATGTCTGCGGAGCAGATGAACATGGTACCCCTGTCGTTGTCGGTGCTATGAAAGAAAATATGTCGCCTTTTGATTATTCAAGCAAATATTATGAAAAGCACTTGCGCGCAGTTAAAGACTTTAACTTGTCTTTTGACCTTTATGGACGTACGCATACAGAACTACAAGAAAAGTTAATCCATGAATTATTCTTACGTCTGGATAACGAGGGCTTAATTGAAGAACGTGAAACTTTGCAGCCTTTTTCCGTCGATGACAATATGTTCCTGGCAGACCGCCAATTATTAGGCACTTGCCCAAAATGCGGTTATGAAAATGCTCGCGGCGACCAATGCGATAAATGCAGTGCGTCGTATGAAGCAACAGAATTACTAAACCCTCGCAGCGCAATTTCTGGTAGCACAAATATTGAAATGCGCCCAACTAAAAATCTGTTCTTTCTTGCTTCTAAAATAGAAGGCAAATGGAAACAGTGGCTTGAAACACACGCACCAAAATGGTCCAAGACCGCTATTGCTATTGCACAAGGTTGGGCAAAAGAAGGCTTGCAGGACACTTCTATTACTCGTGATTTGTCTTGGGGCATTCCTGTAAATAAACCTGGATACGAAAATAAAGTTTTCTATGTTTGGTTTGATGCACCTTGGGGTTATGTTTCTATCTCGCAGGCAGCAAATAAAGACTGGACAACTTGGTGGAAAAATCCTGATGCGCATTATGCTCAATTTATGGGTAAAGATAATGTAAAATTCCATGCAGTATTCTTCCCAGAACAACAACTGGCAATAAACGATAAATGGAAAACCGTCGATATGCTGAAAGCTATGAACTTCTTAAATTTTGAAGGCGGTAAATTTTCTAAATCTGAAAAACGTGGCGTGTTCTTAGATGAAGCCGTTAGCCTTGCGCCCGCAGACACATGGCGGTATGCGCTGATTGCGTCCGCGCCAGAAACTGACGATACAGACTTTACTTTTGCGCGTTTCGCCGACATCGTAAATAAAGACCTGAACGGTATGTTGGGTAATTTTGTTTCCCGTGTTTGCAAACTGACTGACAAAAACTTTGGATTGAATGTTCCTAATGCAGGCGTGCTAGATTCTTCTTTAACAGCGCAAGTAAATGAAAAAATTGCAGAACTTACCGCTGCGCTGGACGCATGCGAATTCCGCGCTGCTATCGTTGCTTTGCGTGGTCTGTACGCAATTGGTAATGAATATATGACTGTTAAAGAACCTTGGGCTCTGGTTAAAAATGCTGATGCAGAACAAGCAGGTGCGGTATTAAATGAATGCTTCCAATTGATAGACTTATATGCGCGTGTTTCTGCACCATTTATTCCAGATGCAGCAGAAAAAATACAGCATGTATTTAACAATACGCATGATCTGTCTTGGCCAAAAGAATTTGAACGCAGAATACAAAATGGCGAAGCCTTCACTGTTCCAGAAAACTTATTTTCCAGAATTGATGACGCACGCGTTGCAGAGTTGACCGAAAAATATGCAAAGAAAGAAGGCAACAATATTAAACCTGTTGTTGCTAAAATAGTCGAAGTAAAAAATCACCCATCACGTGATGACTTGCATATTTTAACAGTTGATGACGGTACAAATCATAACTTGCAAATTGTATGCGGTGCACCAAATGTTCGTGTTGGTCTTGTTGGTGTTCTGGCACCTGTCGGATGCGTACTGCCAACAATGAAAAAACCTATTTCCCAGCGCACAGTTGCAGAAACTGAATCTTTCGGTATGATGTGCAGCGCCGCAGAACTAGGGCAGGGTGACAATGCAGATGAAATCATCGAATTAAAAAGCGATGAAAAAATTGGTAAAATTTATGATTAAAAAATAAAGATATAAAATGTTAAATAATTTTAAATCGAGAAATATAAAAATTTTTCTGGAAAAAGAAAACAAAAAATTTCTTTTAAATAATGTAGCATGCATAAAATGTAAATATTTCGTAAAATGCCATAGTTATAATTATAATTGCCAATTATATGAATATATAAAAACTAGAGTAGACAAAGCTACAATGACAGAAAATGAAATAATAATAAAAAATGCAGACGAATTAAAAACCGTTACTGTTATAAACAGAGCCATTAGACTACGTAAATTAAAAAATTTTTCAAGATAGCCCGATATGAAAAAAATGCGTTTAGTTTTAATGTCTTGTTGTGCGCCTTGCAGCGCGGGCGCAATAAAGCAATTAGCAGATGGTGCAATACCTGATGTTGATGACTTTATTGTGCTGTTCTTTAACCCAAATATTTTTCCTGAAATGGAATATACCAAACGTCTTAATGAACAAATAAAATATTGTGAATCTTTGGGTGTTAAATATGCTGTTGGGAATTACAATCACGAAGACTGGCGTGTCGCAGTACGCGGATTAGAAACAGAACCAGAACGCGGTGCACGTTGCAGTCGCTGTTTTGAATTCAGATTTGAATTTGCGCGTCGCTGGGCAAAAGAAAACGGCTATGACGCGGTCGCTTCTGTATTTGGCGTATCGCGTCATAAAGACCAAGCACAAGTTGACCGCGCGGCACAATGTTCTTTGGGCGATGTTTGCTATATGCCGATTAAATGGGATGAAAAATTACGTCAAGAAATAGGTAGAAGTGCTGATTTTTATCGTCAAAATTATTGCGGTTGCGAATTCTCTATACGCAAAGTATAATTCTAAACATGAACTTAATAAAGGTGTAAATTATGTCATCTATTCTTGTTTTCCCAGGTCAGGGCTCGCAAACAGTTGGTATGGGAAAGGATTTATATGAAAAAAATCCTGCAGCACACGCCGTATTTGATGAAGTTGATGATGCTTTAAATCAAAAATTATCTGATATTATATTTAATGGTCCTATGGAAGACCTGACACTTACAACTAATGTTCAACCTGCTATTATGGCGGTATCTATTGCTATGTTGCGTGCAAGTGGTGTGCCTCTTACTGAATATGTCGCAGGTCATAGTTTAGGTGAATATACCGCTTTATGTGCAGCAGGTGCATTGTCTGTTGCAGATACTGCAAGACTACTTCGTCTGCGTGGAGATGCAATGCAACGCGCGGTGCCAGTTGGCGAAGGTTTAACTGCGGTTATTCTTGGGTTAGATATTGAAAAAGTTCGTGAAATTTGTGCGCAAACAGATTGTGATGTTGCAAATGACAACTGCCCAGGTCAGGTCGTTATATCTGGCGCAAAAGATGTTGTTGAAGAAACGATGGCGCTTGCAAAAGAAGCCGGTGCAAAGCGTGCTATGCCGCTTGCATTGTCTGTTCCAGTTCATTGTCGTATTCAGGCGCCAGCCGCAGAAGAAATGCGTGCTGCACTAGAATCTATTGAAATAAAAGCACCACAGGCAATTCTGATTTCTAATAAAACTGCAGCACCTATGAGTGACCCTGCAGAAATAAAAGAAGCACTGGTTTATCAAATTACACATGGCGTTCATTGGCGTGAATCCGTCTTGAAAATGCATGAACTTGGTATAACAGAAACAATTGAAGTTGGTCCAGGTGCAGTTCTAACAGGACTGACAGGACGTATATGTGCTGACATGACAGCAAAAAAATTGGAGATATAATATGTTTGATTTAACAGGTAAAGTCGCATTAATTACAGGCGCAAGTGGTGGTATCGGTGGCGCAATTGCTAAAAAAATGAAAGAAGCTGGTGCAACAGTCGTTGTATCCGGTCGCAATATCGCAAAGTTAAATTCTGAATTTGATGACTCTTATATCAAAATTCCTGCAGAC
>CALXMZ010000022.1 GCA_944389645.1 uncultured Alphaproteobacteria bacterium | reverse complement strand
ACCTTGTCCGATACCAGATATAATTGTATCACCATGAACCCATCTATAACCAATTTGTTTTTCTTTCCAATATCTATCTGGAATTACGCCTTCCATTTCACGAGATAAAATCCCATCCATATATTTCTGAGTAAACCCAAGTTTTATAGCCATTTCTTTGATAGAATCAATACCAATACGAAGTGCTAGTTGATAAAAGTATATATCACAAGAATGTTTTAAAGCACCTGCCAAATCCACCCAACCATGACCCTCTGCTTCCCAACAGTGATATCTTCTGTCTCCATAATCCCAATGACCTGGGCAGAATATTTTTTCATTTGGCGTGATTGCACCGGACTCTAATGCTGCAAGAGCAACAACTATTTTAAAGGTTGAACCAGGTGGGTACAGACCTTCAATTGTTTTGTTCATAAAGGGTTTCATATAGTCTTTACGTAAAGAATCTATATATTCTTCACCGTCATCTGCACCGAAATAATTAGGATCAAAACTTGGTGCAGAAACCATTGCTAAAATATCACCTGTTTCTATATTTAATGCGACCCCGCAACCAGAACGATTTAACATCAAAGAATCGTACATTACACGTTGTACGTCATCATTTATTGTTGTTTTTAAATCTTTACCTATAATAGGTTCTTTAAACTGAGTTTTATCTTCTCCGGTTACGCGACCTAAAGCATTTGTAATCATAACTGTTTGACCGGGCGTACCGGCAAGAGAATTATTGAATTTTTTTTCTAAACCTGTCACGCCCTCTGTAAAAAATGGGGCGTTTGGTACAGCTTCATTTGGTGCACCAACATAACCGAATATTTGTGCACCTGCGGGACCAAGTTCATATACGCGTGAAAAACCGCTTTTTACATGTAAACCAGGTAAATTTTTTGCTTGTATTTTGGCGATTTTCTCCCAATTTGCGTTTTCATTAATAAGTATGGGTTGAAATTTTGGCTGTTTTTTTATTTTTTCGTATATTTTGTTAATACGTTTCTTTTTTAACCCAAGTTCTTTTGCAACAATTGAGATTAATTCGTCAAGATTTTGAGTTTCTTCTGGTATTATATATATTCTATATATAGATGTGTCTCTAGAAATCGGGCTACCAGAATTAGACAATATTTTTCCACGTTCAGGCATATTTATTTGTATTCTAAAAGAATTATTTTCGCTTTTTTTTGTATATTCACGATAATCAAACAATTGCATTTGCAGCATACGTAGAATAAGTGCAGAAGTTAAAATTGCACCGGCTGTTAAAAATAAAGCGCTTCTTCTATCAAAAAGACGTGCAACTTCTTTATCTATCATTGCAGACTCTTTTTATTAGAGAAGTTATAGGAAAATATAACGCAGATACCCATGCAGATAACCATATAGCACGTAATAAATTTGAAAAATTGAAATGCATGAAAGACAAAACTAATGTAGATATACCGAAAAAAAACATAAAAATTTGTAGTGCATTTTTATCTAGTCTAGATAAATCTATAAAAGATTGGAAACCATTTACGGCATAAAATAAGCAATATATAAAAGTCCAGTAAAATAAAGAATCAAAACGATAATCTATTAAAAAGCAGAATAATATTGCAAAAGGTGTAAACCAAGGGACAGGTTTAACGAAAGAACAATAAAAAATCGGTATAATTGCAAGAATTCCTGCCGGGTTCCAGAAAACAACTGATAACCGCCATAATATTATTACGGATATAAAAGGGAATACAGCGGATAAAAATTGTATAATTTTATTTTTCATTTATATTCGTCTTGCGTATCAAACTGTAGAACAATTACACGAGATATTTTTTTTATAGGTAAAACTTTTACGTCTGTTTCATTTATCATATCACCGACAGGAATACCGTTTGGTAAGACACCGCTAATATTGCTTGTAACCAGTTTAACGCCACTAGACGGTTGAAATTCAGGGTCACTAAAAAAACCTATGGTTGGTGCACTAGAACCATTACCTTGCATAAAACCATAAACTTCTGAACCTGCTATACGAACAGGTATATTTGCATTTGAATCTGTTATCGTACGTATTTTAGAAAATGTATTAGCAACATCAATTATTGTACCAACCATCATACCGTCAGTTGATATTACAACCATTCCTTTTTTTATACCGTGTTTAATACCTTTATTTATGAAAAACGTACTATGATGAAACGCGGTATTATCATATATTATGTCTGCAATTATTGAATTACGAGGTTGAGACTCAATTATATCTAACTCGTGTGATAATTTCTGATTTTCTAGTATAGCTATTTCGCAGTTTCTTTTATTTTTAAGAGCTTCATCAAGTCTGACACGAAGTTCTTCATTTTCAGTGCGTAAATTTGATAATTCCTTTATATTTTCTGTAGCTTTACCGATAGCTCTTATTGGCCAAGTTATTACGTCACCTGTCCAGTTTGCGACGGGTAAAATGATATGAGCTAATCCATTCATTATTTTATAATCTGGTTTAGCAACCATAATATATATAAAAAGTATCGGTAAAATAGCAGCCACAATTGCTGACTTTATGATAGTGTATAATTTAGAAGATAACTTATTTGGGTTCATTATAAGATAGTTTAGACGCTAAAAAATGAACATTCAATAAAAACTTGATTTTTAGTTTAAATATGTAAGAATAAGGTCACGTATTAACTAGAACCGAAATGGCATTGGCATGCCATAAGGTATTAAGAAAGAGGTATAAAATGCCAAAATTGAAAACGAAGTCGTACTTGAAAAAGCGCGCATCTATGACGGCAACCGGGAAGATACGTGTTGCTAGGAATGCTCACAAAAAACTGTTGCGTAATAAATCAAAGCGTGCAAATAACGCAGGTTCAAAACCACAGTACTTAAATGATAACATGGTTGGTCAGGCAAAAATCTTGGCTCCATATGGTTTGAAATAATGTAAGGGGGTAGATTTATGGCAAGAGTTAAACGTGGTACAACCGTAAAACAGAAACATAATAAGATATTGGCCCGTGCCAAAGGGTATTTGGGTCGTCATAGCACAACATATCGTGCTGCGCGTGAAAAAACAGAAAAAGCAGGACAGTATGCATATCGTGATCGTCGCGTTAAAAAACGTGATTTTCGTGGTTTGTGGATTGTTCGTATCAATGCAGCAGTACGTAGCAATGGTATGACATACAGTCAATTCATGAATGGTTTGAAAAAAGCTGGTATTGCTTTGGATCGCAAGGTTTTGGCGGAAATGGCATATGCTGGTGATGCAAACTTCACAAAATTGATTGATACTGCAAAACGATTTATCTCTGCTGAAGCTAAATAAGCCTTGGCGGTAGGTGATTTATTTTGTATGATAAAGCCGTCATATAGACGGTTTTTTATTTTTAAGGTAAAAGAAATGCAAGAACAGATAAAAAATATTCAAACGCTGGAAGAACTGCAAGCCTTGTATACGGCTACTTTCGGTAAAAATGGCACAATGACGGCACGTTTGAAAGAAATGAAGAACTTAGATAATGATGCGCGTGCGGAATTAAATAAAGAAAATGCGACTCTGCGTGAGTTATTTAAAGTACGTCAGTCTGAACTAGAAAATGCTGCTATGATGGCAGGTTTGCAAAAGCAGAAGTTAGATGTTTCTTTAAATCCTGAACCAGAAAACGTGGGGACTTTGCATCCTTTAACACATGCGCTGGCAGACATTTCAGGAATATTAGAATCTTCTGGTTATGAAATGTGGACAGGGCCAGAGGTTGAAGATGACTGGCACAATTTTACTGCACTAAATACACCTATGCATCACCCTGCCCGTGATATGCAAGATACATTCTTTTTACCTAATGGTAATATAATGCGTACTCAGACATCTGCGATACAGATTAGAAGTATGGAAAAGAAAGGCGCGCCTATAAAGATGTTCGGTATTGGTGCAACTTATCGTAAAGAAATGGATGCAACGCATAGCCCTATGTTTCATCAAATAGAAGGCTTGTATATAGATAAAAATGTAACAATGTCTGAATTAATTGGTGATGTTCAAGAGTTCTTAAAAAGATTCTTTGAAATGAATGACGTAGAATTGCGTATTCGTCCATCATACTTTCCTTTTACAGAACCAAGTATAGAAATAGACATGAAATGGCGCAGTGGTAAGTGGTTAGAAATTATGGGTGCAGGTATGGTACATCCAAACGTTCTGCGTAATTGTGGTATAGACTCAGATGAATATCAAGGTTTTGCATTTGGTTTTGGTTGGGACAGACTTGCTATGTTGAAATATGGTTTGAATGACATACGTAAGTTTTATGACGGTGATATTCGTTGGTTAAAAAGTGCAGGATTCTAAATATAAACGAGGCGTAAAATGAAATGGACTTATGATTGGTTAAAAGACTATTTAAAAACAGATGCAGATGCGTCTCGGGTTGCGGATACTTTGACT
>CALXMZ010000021.1 GCA_944389645.1 uncultured Alphaproteobacteria bacterium | reverse complement strand
GTCAGAATGCATTGAATGAATCGATGATAAAGGTATGTGGGGATACAGAAAGTTGTGATTATTTGACTGTAGATGAAAATATAGGTTCTCGTTCTTTGGAATATAAAATCTGTGAGTATACAGGTGAAACAGAAGGAAATACTATGAATATAAATTATTCAAATTGTAGATCTGATGTGAATCAAATTACAGATGAAGAGCTTGGGAGAGTTTATGGTTCTACTACTGGCGAATTAGGACCTGTTAAACCATTTGCTGGTATTTTTGATGGGGTTATTTTTTGGGGAAATATAGATGTTGAGCAAGATGGTAAGATAACTTCTGTTACAGATTATTTTGATAAAACTGGAGCTACAAGTCTTTCAGATGATAATAAGAATAAAATAATCTTAGAATTGGAAAATCTTCAAACAAATATAAACGCTGCAATACAGTCCATAGAATCAGATCCATATGTTCAGTTTTGCATGACAGGTCGTGATTTAAAAGCTGGTAGTGCAACTAGGTCTGAAAGATCTGTAGTAGTTCGTAATGAAGAAAGTAAAGGACGTTTTCCAAATTTAACAAAACAAATGCGTTTAATAATAGCAAATTCTGCTTTAAAGAAAGCGAAGGATAATTATTATAAGAAATATGATGCATTATCTGAACAAATGTTAAAAGATTATGCTACTATTGGTGAACGCATGGCTGAAATAAAAGGAGAAAATGCAAAAGATGTTAGGAGAGAAGCAGCACGTATTGCGTGTATTAGTTTGGCTGATATTGCGTCTTTACCTAAGTCTCCAGATCCACCGAAAAGCTTGCTTGGTATGATGATTGTGGGAATAGTAGTTGTTGTTTCTGCTGTTGTAGTAACCGTGTTTACTGCAGGGGCGGGCGGTATTGCAGCTGCGGCCGGTGCTGCCGCTTTTAATTCTACTATATCTGCAGCTGCTGCTTCAGCAACGGTTACAGCTTCAAGTGGTATAACTGGTGCCGCTGCAGCTGGGGCTACTGCGGCTTCAGCAATAGGTTCGGCAACTGCAGCAGCTTCCACGGCTTTTACAGCTTCGTTAGCGACAAGTGCTACAATAGCTGCTACAGTTGGTGCGTTAGGAGGTGCCACCCTTGTAGGAGGTGTCGCTGGGCACCTAGCTTCAAATGTTGAAAAAAGTTCAGAAAATAATTTTTCTACAGTACTAACAGGAAGACATCAGACTGAACAATTTAATTATAAAGAAGTTATAACTACAACGTTT
Organism: uncultured Alphaproteobacteria bacterium; assembly: GCA_944389645.1. Taxonomy (GTDB): domain Bacteria; phylum Pseudomonadota; class Alphaproteobacteria; order Rs-D84; family Rs-D84; genus Enterousia. The sequence continues at coordinate 25,268 of CALXMZ010000021.1, read as the reverse complement.
GACTGGGATAATTTAGTTTGTCATAAATGTGTTGAATCAACACAATGTTCTAAAACGGCAAACCCTTTGTTTGGTAGTCCACATTGTAAAACTTGGGCGGATCCCGTTGAAACTTGTACTGATATCCAGTTCTAATTTAAACCGCTAAATAAGGCGGTTTTTTACTGATTTAATATTTCTTCCTCGCTTCTTATTATTTTTATACCCTCCTTTTCCCATTCTTTAATATAATCATCTAACGACATTATATTATCTGTAATTAAATATAGTATCGCTTGTTTGTCGTTATTCGCAGTCTTCTCTAATAACTTTGAAATGGGGGATCGTTTTTGTTTACCTTCAGCAAACCAATTATCTTCATCCACTATCCAAAAACTTTTATCGTTGTGTATTGCTATAACTAATTCGTCCGTAGTTATTATATCTTCATCTATTACAATATTCTCATTCTTTATTTTTAATAATTTTACTAAGTCTTGAATTTTATCGTATGATATAGTCGATATTTCTTCTGAACTTTCTAATATATCGTCATCAAAATTTATATCTTTAAAAATAGGCGCGTTCGAGATATCTTCGTCTTCCATGTCTAAATTGAAATCTTCCGGAATAGATATATCTTTTGGTTGGTCTGATTCGTTGATGCTTTCTGCTTCAATAAAATTGGTAACTTCATGATCATTATAAGTAGATGAATTCAAAATAGATTTTGATCTGATAAATACATTACCTTTGCTTCTCGATCTTAAAAAAGGAATTTTTAATTCTGTCGGTAAACCTTCCGGTAGCGGTTTTTCTTCAATAATATCTTCTTTTGTTTCGGGTAGTTTTACCTTTTCTTCCTCTTTTTCTGGTATTTTCTTATTAAATTTTGAACGTAACAATTTTAATAAAGATATTTTAAATAAAGGTTCTTTTGTCCTGATTACGAGCAATGTCGTCGCAATATAAATTGGAAGTATAGATAAAATTAATATGCCAAAAACAAAACCCGGTATACCCCTTAATTCAGATCTGTATAATTTTAACCAGTTCGCAATAGAAAAAATATCAAAATTAAATAAAGTAATTAATATAAACCATATAATAGCACAATAAAAAATTGTCCATATAGCTGCATATTTATTACATTTTAAAAAACTTATAATTTTATTCATATTATTATATATAGACATATTTTATATTTTTGTCAACTTTTTTATTCGGATAAGGATATAGATTTTTATTAAAAAATGCTTTGTTTTAATGTGGTTTTAATGTATAATTATAAGAATAAAAAGGGAGTTGTTTATGAGAGGCTTGCATAAGGCTTTAAAACCAGCAGTTTCTGTTTTTGCTATGTTCGTTTTTGTTTGCGATGCTTATTCTGCAACGCCTTCAGAGGGAAGGGGAAATTATGACGTAAGGGGGCTGAATAGGGCAGGAATAACTCAAGCCACATCTTCCCAACGTATGCCTACTATGCCTACGTTACCGGGTAACTCTACGGGAAATTTATCACCTAATTTACCTAGTGGTGATGGCTCTGATAATAAACCTGATGAACCAGATGTTAATCCTCCTGTACAAGAATGCCCAGATGGTGGCGTTAAAGATTCAGATTATAAAATTGAAAACTGTATGAATGATATTTTAACTTGCGTTAATAACGGGGCCTTACCTAACGGGTTAAATGATTTGTTTAATGAAGATCTACGAAACTCTATTGTTAACGGTATGGCTTTATGTTCAGCACAAGTAGACAGATGTATCAGTGAAGTTCGTAAAAATTGTACCTATGTTTATCGTTCTTCTGCGGACGTTTGGCTTGATTTTAATGCTAGAAAAATACAACCGGAATATTATAACTTTGTTTTGCGCAAAACAGGCTTAACGCCGAATCAGGCAGAAAATACTTGTTTGTTGCTAGATAGAAATACTTATGGTACTTCATTTAATGCGGTTTCCAGTTCTGGTTTGGTTACCGCAGAATATAATAATTATGTCGGGGCTTATAATAATCAAAATGGAGGGGTTCTTATAAAAAATCAACCTCAAGGTGTGCAAGTCAATGAAATTGAATCTGGGGTAGACGGTCAACGTGGGCATTATGCTCGTTGGGATCCGACGACTGCTGAGTGTTGGTTGCGTGTGGCTGCTTATAATAAAGATGAACATATAAAAAATAGTTGGTTATTTGGAGGAGCCGGAGATGATCAGCCTGCAGAAGTATGGAAATTAGCAGGTGATACTTTTACTTGTAATAAAGATTTATTCGGTTTTTCTTTAATGAATAAAACAAGTACTGCCGCAGTTGTAGGAATTGGGGGAGGAACTGTTTTAGGTATTGGTGTCGGGGCTATTGTAGGACATGGTAAAAGAGCCTTTGATTGTAATATTGATGAACATAGAAAATTATTAACAGAAGAAATAAGACAAGACGGTAATTTCGGAACGTTGAATAAATATTTAACAAATAAAATATCTTTAACTTCCGATGTTATGAACAAAGATCAATGCGTTGAGGTTATAAATCTTTATGATGAATATGCCACTGAATTAAATTACTGTAATTCTGTACCTAAAGAAATAGAAATTACTGATAATATATCAGAGACAGTAATTATTGAGTTGGGCGCAAATGCTGAAGTTTCTGAATCATGTTTAAATCAGTTGCTTTGTACGTCAGAAGATATAAAAAAACTTAATGAAACTCTTAAAGAAAAATGTGATGCTTTGACTTCTAAAAAAGAATTGTCTTCAGTATTTTCTAGTGAAATTATAGAGTTATTACAGAATGGTGAAAAGTCCAATATGGGAAAAAGTATAGGTATTGGTGCTGCTGTGGGTGCGGGTGCAGGAGGTCTGGCAACTGCAATAACTGCCTTCGTAGAACGTAGCAATATAAATTGTCGCGTGGGTGACGGCTTAGCACAAGTGGGTATGGGGAAATCTTATTCTATCGAATCATTAAGAGACTTTTATATAAAATGGAATCTTCGTTTACCAGATACAATATCACCAACGGCTATGGTAGTAGATTGTGATTCTTGGAAACAGGCTTGTGCTACATTTACTGATTTAAACCAATGTAAAGCAGCTCAGATAAATTACAAACCTGTCAATGCTGTAACTACTACTTTAGTTCCTACGGCTTGCACCGTATCCGGAAGTGTTTGCATAGAAAATTATCCTGTTGCAAAATCTTACGGTGCTTGTGAGTAATTTATGATTAATAAGACCTTCTTGTTTTTATTAACAAAACAAGAAGATCTTATATTTTTCTTATATTTTTTCGATTAGGTTTTTTTATATTTTATAATATAATTATTTAAACTTTTTGCTGGGTATAATTAAGATAATATTTAATAAAGTTATATTTATACCTTTTATTAATAAATTATTTATAGTAGCTGTAAATAACTTATAATAATAATCTTTATGAATTTTAAAAATCATTTGTATTAATATATATCTGCAATTAAATTTACATATAAGTTTTTTGTATTTTTATATGTGTGGGCTTTTTTATATATAATTAAGTATTATTTATAATAAAAAACTTCTGTTAAACAGAAGTTTTAATTGTAATTAATTTAACGTCATTTATTTGTGCACGCGGTATCAGAAAATTCTATTTCTACTTTACGACAAGCTGCACAATTATTGTTATTTTCTGTGCAACCGTCACTGTTGGATCGGAATTCTGCTGTACATGCGTTAGAGGATAAACCATATGATTTAATATTGTCTGTTGGAACACCAGCATTTACTAATGCTGTCTTTACCGCAGAAGCACGATTCTTTGATAGTTTTTCATTTGTTGCGTTCGTTCCTGTTTTATCTGTGTGACCAACTACTGTTATACAATATGTTACATTATCATCACTCGTTTGACCTTTAACTTGTCCTGCAAATTCACCAATCGCTAATAAAGCTTCAGGAGCGAGTTCATATGAACCAAGCTTAAACAAATTTGATGCATATAAGACAGTTTTTTCTGGCACTACTATTGTAGGAACCGTTTTCTGAATACATAAACCTTGTTCGTTTATTTCATGAGTTTGACTTGGGCATTCACAGTTACGACCGTCTGAAGTTTCTCTGAACCCATTCTGACATTCACAATCACCGGTTTGGTTATCAACTAGCTTCATATTTGTATCTGTTAGATCACATTTTGGCGTAATTGTAGATTTTATACATTTATTATCATCTGTTGGAATTGTCCCATCTAAACAACCACATTCTGTTTTTGATATTGGTTTTGTATCTCCTTTACAAGGTTCACAAACATTCTCGTTACTATTGTATATTTGATTTGAATCTTGGCATGAACATTCTGAGAATGTACCTGTTGAACCACTTGGGCATGTTGCTTTTTCTTCCTGATCTGGTAAAGAACTTGTGTCTTCTTCTAATTTCTTTAGGGCTTCATATTTTGCGTTTATTTCATCTGAACTTTCTTTAGCTGATTTTCTATTTATTACGATATCACCAACTAAGCCTCCAATAGCACCGACGCCGGCTGTTATTAAACCAGTTTTTAACTGTTTTGATGTATCTGATTTCTGTTCGGCCCATTCCGCAGCATCCGAACTGGTCGGATCAGAAAGAGCTGCCGCAACAGATGTAAATACACCGTCTGTTTTACCTAAGCTTACGTCATCGTATAGACCTATATTAGCTTTATCAAGAATTTCTTCAGATTCTATACCAGGAGTCATACCTAAAGATTCTTTTCTTATTTTCAAATCTGCAGCTAATTTAACATACTCTTGATATAATGGAGTCAGTTGATTACCGCCAGGTAATACAATATCTGTTTCGCCACCTTTTATATTTTTACCTTGCCCAAAGTCGCAGCGAAAAGTTGCTAAGTATGCAGTCATATCCATTTCTGCGTCTTCGTCAGCACCTTGTTCTGAAAGAGCCGATAACGCCTGCATTGCACCTATGCCTGTCGCGCCAATAGATGCCGCCCCAAGCAGTTTATTTGCCGTAGATTGTTCTTTTTCTTTCATTGCTTTTGCATTTTCTTCAAGCTCTTGAATTTTTTTCTTTGAATCTTCTTCTGATAACTTAGGTTCTTTTGTTACTTCTTTTTGTTTTTCTGTACAAGTTTTTTCATCTTCTGATAATTCATAGCCAGATTTACATTTTATAGGGACACAAATAGCAACTGTTTCTCCATTAGGAGTAATTTTTTCACCTTTGCTTGCATTGATTTTTTCAAGTTCTTCATTAGAACAGGTTTCTTTTGTTTCTTTATTTTTTATACAAGTTTTTTTATCATCTGATAATTTGTAGCCTAATCTGCATTTAGTCGGTAGACAAACTGCTTTTTTTTCTCCTTCGGGAGTAATTTTTTCTCCCTTGCGAGCATTGATTTTTTCAAGTTCTTCATCGGAACAAATCGGTTTTTTTGCTGTAACTTCTACTTCGTTTAGTACCGTATCATTTGTTTTTAATTGTATTTTAACATCATTAGATGAAGACGACGTTACTGTGTAATTAGAATCTTCGTATCCTAAGTATGAGATTTTTAAAACTGTATTTTCTGGCACGTCGTTTAGCGTAAATTTGCCGTTTTCGTCTGTAAGAACACCCTTTGATGATTCTTTTTCATAGACAACGCTTGCACCAATTAGTGGTTCTTGACTTTCGTCTGTTATTGTACCGTTTACAACTACAGCTTTAGCAGGAGTAGAAATTATAAAAATTAAAAAAATTGTATATAGTAATTTTCTCATATCTTTCTTTTATCTTTATTATTTATTGGCTTTCCTTTCAGCGCGTTTTGCTTGTCTTTGCGCTTTGTTGTCAGATAAACGTTCTTTTACTGTCTTTTTTTCTGTTCCTGCACTATTATTTGATGTGGCTGCTGTTTGTGAAGTTGTATTTTGTGTCGTTGCATTGGCAGTAGATGCAGAGTTTGTATTATTTGTTTTTGCTTCTTTTTCTTTTGTTTCGGTATTATTTTCTTTGTCACCTTCTTTTTCACCAGAATTTGTATTATTTCCTTTTTCGTTCACATCAGGATTATTATTTTCTTTATCTTCTTCTTTTTTATCGGAATTGGTATTATTATTTTTTTCTGTATCTGTTGATGAGGATTCTGCTTCTGTCGATTGCTTACTTGAATCTGAAGCTTCTTCATCTTCATCGTTTTCTTTTTTCGCGTCTTTCAAAGCTTTTTCTGCTTTTTGAGTATCTATTGCACGGTTTATGGCACCCGATGTCACTGCACCAACAGCTATGCCTAAACCTGCACCCAATAAGCTTGATGTCGCAGAAGTTTGACTTCGCGTTAAGCGGTATGCGTTTTCTTTAAATGTCGTAACATCTATACCAAACCAATTCGGAGTACAATCAAAACTGTTACCAGCATATGCTTTTTTTGATGCGTATAATGTAGAATTTTCCCCTGCATAAAATTCCACAGTAAATACACAATCTAAACTTCTTTCGTCAAACAGTGCACCAATATATCTACATTGATCCGCCATTTCTTCTCGGATTTCATACAAACGTTCTTCATCCCTTTTTACCTGTTTTTCCGCGTCTTGACGTAATATACCGAAAACCCCCATTGTTCTACTTGCTAAACCGCTATCCTGTTCTTTACAGTTGTTAGCAATCGTTTTACATTTTTCTATCGCTAAATCACCATTTGCTTTACCAAGACAGTTTGAAAAGGTAGTACCACATTCTGTAATTATGCAATCATTATACCTGTTCCCGCAATCAATGATAGCAGTATAAGCAGATAATAAAGCATTCATATCCCTATCGGCTTTTATTTCTGAGGCAAACATTCTGTATTCTTCACCTGTGCATTCCGTTTCACGACGACAAGTGTCCATTTTATTTCCCCATAAAGTATCAGTATCACCGCTACATTTTGAAAAGTCATTCCCACATTTTGTTTGCATACATTTTCTTAAACCTGCGTCACATGCGTTCTGACCAGATGATAAATTTTTCTGCATACTTGCTGTTGCTGCGTCTGTAGCAGATTGGGCGTCTAATATTGCTCTTTGACGGCTTATCATGTCTGCTAATTCTGTATCAGAAGAATCTGAAGTCGTTATACTAGAATCTGTTAAAACGTCGTCAAATTTAGAACTTTTATTTTCTATTATGATTTCTTCCTCTATTTCCTCAATAATTTTCTGATCTTCAACTGTTTCTGGTTTCTCTTCATTTGTTGTGATTGTCGTCGTTGGTAAATGTGCAGACATGCTGACTCTGGAGGTAGTTTGTGGTGTTTGCGAATTGCTATTCCTCTGAACAACATTCGCAGAAAAAGCTTCGTTAGCGTATAATAGCATTGTGCAAAGCGTTAAAGTAGCTATACATTTTGTTAACGTATATTTTGCGCTAATTAAATAAAAACAAATTTTTCTTTTCTTCATTTTTAATTACTTTAATCTATCACAAGCAAGCTCATAAAATTTGCACATTTGTATAGCTGCTGATTTTTCCGTCTCATATCCTATTGCACATTTATTCGGCATATTTCGTTCGCATACTGTTTCTACACAATCTTCTCTTGCTTTATTATCTTTACAGGATGTTTGAGCATCAGATAATTTTTTTTCTCTGGCTGATTGATATGCTGTTACGATATTTTGTAATAAAGTATCCGCGTTCTTTATTGCTGCATCTCTTGAAGCAATTAAATCATTTCTTATTGCTGATAAATAAGAATCGCAACCGGTCGCTTCTACGCTACATTCAGAAAAAAATTTGTTAAAATTTTCATCGTCTTCACAAGCTGCAAAGTCTGAACCGCATCTTTTTTCGTTCACTATGCAGGTATTAATATCTGAACTACATGAAGATTCATTGACCGTTTTTTTAGAAGAAGCCAACGATTCGGTCATTTTGGAACTTATACCTGCAGCTTTACATGATTGTTCTATTAATTTATCGTATGTATCAGAAACATCTTCTGGCGTACAGCCTTCTATCTTTTTTATACATTCTTTTGTTGCCCATTCATACCTTTTCCCAGGATCTGTAGGTGCATCTTCCAATTCTTTTTCACTTAAGGTATATTTTGCAGATTGACCTATTGATAAGCTTTTTAACCCTGTTTTTGTGGGGGGCGTTCCGGCACTAGAAGTACCGCAATATTGGCACCTTGCTGCAGGATTAGACGAAACATTGATCGCACATACAGAGTCTAAACACCGCGTCAAATTAGCCTGTGAACATGAGGCTGCAACAGATGTTTGGGAATTAAATAACCCACACAATACAAAAATTAAAGGTATTTTTTTCATTTCTCTCTTTAAAAAGAAGTATATCAAAAAAAATTTCTTCTTAAAAGTATTTTATTTTAAAAAATAATATTTAAAAAAATGGTTGACAAAAGACATTTTTAGTCATATATATAATATATATTAAACAAAAGAGGAAAAAATGAAGTTTGATAAAAAGTTTTTTATTCATACTGGTGCAGGGATTGCCGCAGTTGTTTTGTTGGCTTTTGGTATTTCCCAATGTTCAGAAAAGCAAAGTATGAAAAATGATTTTGATAAACATGTAAAAAATTTAAGCGAACAAGTCGATAGTATTTTGAATCAGAGAAATAAAGTTATAAACGATTCTATTGGTGTATTGAATGATTCTTTAGTTGTTGTTAATAAGGAATTAGAAAATTGTGGTAAAAAGAAACCTGTTATAACTAAACCTGTTAAGAAAAATAAAACAACACCTGTTCAAACAAAACCTGTCGAAGAAAAAAAACAAGAGGTTACAGTTGTAATTAATGAATCTGAAAAAAAACAAGATAAAAGTGATGTAAGAGTCGTAAACGATGATAAATCTGGTTCAACAAATATTAATATTGTTGGTAATTCCATAAATGATAGTAAAATAACGGTAAATACAGGTGGTGTAGTTAATAACTATTATCAAAATGATATGGATACTGTAACAAAGCGTATAAAAATTATACGTAATATGACTGTAACAAGAAATGTAAAAATTCGTTATTAATAATTTATAATATTTGCATTATTAAATGACGTTTTGAATAGGTTCAAATTTATTTTGAACCTATTTTTTATAAAAGTTTTTTCTAGACATATAATTAAGTTGTGTGTTAACATAGCTTATAAGAGAGAGTTTTTATGAAGTACATTAAAATTTTATTATTTATTTTTTTCTTTATACCAACTGCGTTGTTTGCCGCAACTAGCGAATTTTCTGTTGCTGCTCAGTTGCTTTCTGCAGCTAAGAATGCTGATATTCAGCAAGTACAAGTTCTTATAAATAATGGTGCGGATGTAAATTATGTTGATTCAACGGGACTTTCCATCGTCTGTACAGCATTAATGAATAATGATATTAGGGCTGCTCAAATATTGCAAATGTATGGTGCTGATGCCTCTAAGTGTGATCAACAGATAAAACAGTATAATTCTCGAACTAAGACGCAAAGTAGCGGTGGTTTATTTAGTGGGCTTTCGTCCCCACAAGGAATTGCACTAGCGGCGGCAGGAGCCGCCGCTGTTGTAGGTGGGCTGTTTCTATTAACAGATGTTCTGGATCCAGGAAATGAAAATGATAGTGGGGGGTATCCTGATGGCTCGCGACCGGATAATAATAATGGTGGTAATTCCGGAAGTTCAACCGCGGCTTTTTCAATTCCTTATGGTCCGGCAATGCCGAATGCCGAATCGGAAGCTGCTAATTATGCATCTAATTTAAATCTTTATAGCCCATCAACAGATGGTATTTTAAAAGATAATTTTGAATTAATGACGGATACTTATAATCAAAATTATTTATTGATGATGCATGGGTATTCGCCATTAGCTCGCGGATATATGGGACAAAGAACTTTAAGATATACAGATCGTACGCCTGTACCAGTTAGTGTATTTGATGATTATTCTGTTGGTGGTTTAAATGTTGGTGGTGGACGCCCTGTAACAGTCGCTTTGATTACCACAAATGGAATAAACGCAACACCAAAACCAGCAGGAGAATATTCTGCCGGTGCAAACTCTTTGGATGATGAATTATTGGCATGGTCCATGATGAACGGTACTTCCGTTGCTAATGCAGAAACAAGTATGTTGTCTAGTAAGTATTATAACAATGTTATACAACTAGGTAGTACAACTGATACTCAGGTAATAGATGCAATAACTTCAGAAGATGGTACTTTGGTTAATAATTTTGATTTATCTGGTTTCGGTACTGCTGTAAATAATGCTTCTGCAAGTTCAGATGATAATTTATTAGCAAAAGTTGTCGGTGGAAGTACTTCTGGTTATAGTTCTGCTGATTTTATGGGCTTTATGCCGAACGGACAAATGCTGATATATAGAACTGGTGGCGGAACAGGTTTGGTTGGTGTTAGTGATCAGGCTTCAAGTGGAACATATACTATGGCAGGTACAAGTCTTGCTACAGGTGATACGATAAACCTTTTCGGGCAGAATCTTACTATAACAAGAACAGGTAATGCAATAACGGCAACTTATGACGGGACAACATATTATGGGTATATTGGTGCTGATGGTTTGTTGTATATATCAAGCGTTGCCGGGGAAAGTTCAACTGTGAATCAAGCGTATCAGATGTCTAATAATAATTTAACTTTGGTAAAACAGGCAGGTACACTTGATTACTATAATTATAAAGCTTTATTAGATGCGGCCGGTCGTTATTCGGCAGGGGATTTAGCCGGTGGACGTTCTACGCCGTTTATTCTGGCAAATGCTTCAGTTATATCACCTCTTCATCAGACTTCGTCTGCTACAATTGATGATGTTTTAGCTTATGGTGATGATAATTTGCAGGCTGGTTTTATATCTTTTGTAAATCAATATTATGATCAAAACGAAACAGATGGTACAAGTGGCACGAACAATTTGCCTGGGACTAATGCTGCAACGTTTTTTAACGGTTTAGGTTCTTCTTATTTACCGTTAGTAATATTCTCAACAGGGGCATTCGAGACAAATAGTACTTATTCAGGAAAAACTTTAGAGGCTTCTTTCGAAAATTCTGCACCTTTAGTTTTTGATAATTTAGAGCATTTATTTATGTCTGTTGTTGCAGTTACTCAAAGTAGCGGTACGGAAGATGTAACTAGTATTAGCGGGTATACGCCGGGAAGTCAGTACATTGTTTCTCAGTGGCAGAATACTAATAATACACCAGATACAACAGATGATGATACTTATTATAAAGCTCGTGTTTGCGGTATCGGAGGAAGTGGAGCAAATGGTATTGACCCATGGTGTTTTGCTGCAGCAGGTGTTACGGATGAGTTAGCCGTTGCTAGTGCTGCGGGTGCTGCGGGTGCTTTGAAATCGGCTTTTAGTTATATGAGTAGTCAGCAGCTGTTTGCTCTGATGGCTTTAACTGCAGATGGGGCTTATTTAGGGACAGATACAAGCGGTAACGCTTTTACAGAATCTTCATTAATATCCTATCTTCAAGATCTTTATAAAATGCCGAATGAATATGAATATCGTTGGCAGAACGGCGGTGAAAATTATTTAGACGTTTTTAAAGAAGTTTTTGGTTATGGACTAATTAATCTTGAAAGAGCTACAACACCGGGTAATAGCATTTATTATTATGATGGTACAAATATAGTATCTGCTTCTGGTAATGCTTATTGGAGAGCAGCTAGTGATACGATATTTAGATCTTCTTCAATATTGAATCCGAGAGTTTCTTCTATTAGCGCGCCATTTTTTGATAAGTTGGAAAGTATAAATGGGGAACTTTCTTTGCCTCGTATATGGAAAAATGAGTTTAATTTAGGAGTACAAAATAAGCGAGGGCTTTATATGGGGGATGTTTTATCCGATTTTAAAACTACTAAAGGTAATACTAATAATTTTCAAATCGGTAATTGGGGTTTTTCTATGTCTATGTCAGAAAAACAATATATAGATAATTTAAGTGGACTTGATAATTTACGTATGAATTACACAACGGCAGATTGGGATTTTTCTGCAGAGTATCAAAGATATTTTACAGATGGTGAAAGTAGATTTAATGGTATGTCAAACCCTATATTAAGTTTAGCGTCTAATGCAATAATTTCTGACGTTCATTATAATGTGGGTGGGTGGTCTTTCGGTGCTCGGGCGTTTTCAGGAAGTATAACAGACGAGGAAATGTTAGATTCAGATCCAACGCTATCCGCACAATACGTACCAGCTAGGTTAGGTTTAGTTCAGGGGGCTCAGTCCGATATTGCTTGGAAGAATGATAAAATTTCTTTTACGTCGTCTTTTGGAGTTATGAATGAAAGTGATACTTTATTAGGTGCTCAGACAGGGGGGTTGTTAAGTATGGGGCAGGGCAATACATCTTATATTGATACAGAATTTAGTTATTCTCCGTATCAAGACTTTACTCTTAAAATAAGATCGACTTTTGCTCGTACAACATCTGATGCGAACGGAAGTTTTATATTGGGGGTATCTGATATAGTTTCGGATGCTTTTGCTGTAGGTATGGATGCTGGTAATTTTAGCTTCGGTATTTCCAGTCCTTTAGCAGTTCGTAAAGGAAATATGAAATATGCTTATGCAGATTACGAAATCGTAGAAATTCAAGATGGTAAATATGATCTGTCTATAAATGATTTACACATAGAGGACATAAGCTTAGAACCTGTTGCTCGTGAAATTCGTTTAAATGGTACATATAGGCATAACTTCGGACCTTGGACTGATGGGGCAATAGGGTTCATTTATAGAATAAACCCGAATAATACCGATGAATTTGGTAATGAGTCTATATTTATGTTGAAAATGACGCATCGGTTGGGAATATAAGTAGTTTTTTCATATAATGTTTTCTTTTTAAATGTAATTTTTATTTCTTTTTTGGCGTAAAAAAGGTTTTTATAATGAATATATATAATGGCATTAAATATATAAATGATTTATTTTATAGCTTTTATTATGCAAATACAAAAAAACGTTCTTTAGAAGAAGATATATTGCTTTTATCTATGATGTGTTTTGATGTAAGGTTTCTAAAGGCAAGAAATGGTAAATATTACTTTTATTATTGTTCTTTATGCGATGAAAAAATAAAATTTGCTAAATGTTTAATGAATAGAAATGGTTTGAATGCAAAAATTCATAAAAGTTATTACTATAATTTTCATCCTGTTTTACGAATTCCTTATAGTAATATAAAAAATAAACCAGAACATAAAAATTTTATTAAATCAATCAATGTAATGAATGGCGTTGATATAAACGAATTAAATAATCGTTTGTATAAAATGTTTGGAGAATTTGCTAAAAAGACCAAATAAAAACCGCTATTAAGCGGTTTTTATTTGGTAAAGAATTTATCATATATTCTTTTATTTACTTTTACAGGGTATTCTTGAATTAAGAAGTTATTATAATCGTCTTTGATACCTTCAACCAGTAATTTTTCTAACTCTTTACTTAATTCGGTTTGTTTTTTCGCATCTTGTTTTGCAGGTATTTCCTTTTCTATATGTAATACATAAAACGCGTCTGCTCCAGATACAATAGTATTAGTTTGTATATCAGAGTTAAAGGTTTTTGATAATACTTCCACTGGTGCCCCAGAAATTCTGGAAACCTTTGCTGTTTTTTTATTTTTTAAATTCCCTGTTTTATTCAGATCTGTTAATTTTTCGTTTGCAACAATATAAGCCTGCTTTTTTTGTTCTTCTTTTTTCCAATCCTGTGTCAATTCACTTTTTATTGATGCAAAATCCGCTTTGTGAGAGGGTATAATTTTGTCTACACGAAGTATTAAGAAACCTTTTGCTGTTTCAATTATTTCACTTTCAAGCCCTTCTTCCATCCCGAATATTTTTGAAATAATCTGAGGTGTTAAAATATCGCTTCCTGGTATAGATTCTTCATCGAATGTTCCAAGAGATTCGTATTTTACATTATTCTTTTTCGATGTAGATAATAACGTTTCACCAGATATAATATCATCTTCTACACGAATCGCTAAATCATAAGCTTCGTCATAACTATCTGGTTTTTCCATTTCTGCTGGAATAAGAATGTATGATACGCTTCTTTGCTCTGGAATAATATGAGGATTTTTATTATAAAACTCTTGTAACTGTTCTTCTGTCGGCGTACCGACTTTGAAGTCGGAATATTTTACCGGCAAGTAATCGATTTGACGTTGATTATATCTTGCATTATAAGTTGAGTTTAAAACAAAATTGGGAACTTTTATAGGCATTGCTATTGACCCTAGTATGTAAGAACGCAAAATTTGACTGCGTAGAACATTTGCAAAATCATTCTCTGTATAACCGGAATTGGATAAAATATTATCAAATAAATATGAAGAAAAACTTCCATTAATTTGAAATTCTGGGAATTTTAATATTTCATTGGCGATTCGTGTGTCTGTAACAACAAAACCTAAATCTTCTGCGCGATTTTCTGCCATTGCCTGTGTGGTAAGATCTGATAATATTTCATCATTTAGTGCCTGTACTCGTAGCGGATCAGAATAAAAAGATCTTTGTTCTTCACGCGTCATGTTAGATATTTGACGAGCTTTTTCTGAATTAAATTGCTGCATTGTTATTTCTTTGTCACCGACGCGAACAAGAGTCGTATCGCCAATAACGCTACCAAATATCCATTCTGCCACGCCCCAACCAATAAAAGAAAAGGCTAATATACCAATTAAAATTTTTGCAACAGGTTTATCTGCCGCATTACGTAAATATTCTAGCATTTAATCCCCTTTTGCGATACCATAGCAGAACGATATCAGAAAAATCAATTAAAAAAAGGAGAAATATAATGAAAATTATAGCAGGAAATTGGAAAATGAATGGTTCGAGAGATACGTTACAAAATATGGCACTTGCATTAAAAGATGTGAAAACGGATAATAAAGTTATATTATGTGTTCCATATACAATGTTGTGTGTTAATGCTATCAATTTTTCTTTGGGGGCTCAGGATGTAAGTACGCATGATAAAGGTGCTTATACTGGTGAAGTTTCTGCAAGTATGATTGCAGAGACAGGTGCTAAATATGTAATTGTTGGGCATAGTGAAAGACGCCAATATCATGAAGAGACAAATTCTATTGTTAGACAAAAGGCTTCTAATGCTTTAAACGCCGGTTTGATCCCCATTATTTGTGTGGGTGAGACAATGGAAGAAAAACAAGCTGGTAAGACAATGGCTGTGATAGAGTCCGGTGTTCGCGAGTCTGTACCAAATGACGCAGGTAAAGTTATCGTTGCATATGAACCAAGATGGGCAATAGGGGCTGGGTTAACACCAACAGAAACAGAAATTTTGGGGGCTCATAAATTAATTGCCGATACTTTGAGTTCTATGGGTTTATCTGGTACACCGATATTGTATGGTGCAAGCGTAAAAGCTTCTAATGCTGCAGATATAATGTCTATTCAATTCGTCGATGGCGTATTAGTCGGTGGGGCATCCTTGAAATCTGACGACTTCATACCTATAATAACAAGTGTGAAATAATTATATAGTAAAAAAATGGGGGTGAATCCGCCGCCCCCTTAAGTTTAATTTATAAATAGGTTTTTTATTATGGAAGATAAAGAAGTAAAAGTTGATGAAGTCTCTATTTCTGATGACGCTGACAATGTACAACCTTCGTCAGAAGAAAAAGTAATAGAAGATGAAAAAAAAATAGAAAATGATTATGAAACTAAACTTGCAGAAGTTAATGATAAGTATTTGCGATTGGCAGCAGAATTAGAAAATACACGTCGGAGAGCTGCTTTAGATATAGAATCTTGTGCTAGGAATAGAGCTATGTCTGTGGCAAAAAAATTTTTACCTGTGATGGATGCCATTGAGGCTGCTTTAAAACATAATCCTGATGATAGTGGTATAAAGTCAATGAAAATGGCTATGGAAAATGCTTTTTCTCAGATTGGTATAGTTAAGATAGAATCAGTAGGCGAAATTTTAAATCCGCAATACCATAATGCAATTCAGGTAATTGATGCAAAAGCTTCTGATGGTAAAAGTGACGTTAAACCTAATACAATAATAGAAGAAATGCAATCTGGTTATATGTTCGGTGATACCGTATTAAGAACTGCAATGGTAGTCGTAAGTAAATAAAAAACGAATCAGTATAATCATTAGACCTATTATTTTAAATATATAATGTTTTTTATTTTATCGTGTAAACGAGGTTCGTAAATAATTGAAACTTTTTATATGTAATACGAGATTTAAAAAATATTATTAAAATAACTTTTAATGTTATAAAAGTTTATTATATTTTATTTTTTTATTGTTGCAGGAATGACAGTCTCTTGTTTCTTTTCATCAAGTGGATAGTATTGAAAAGGTATATTTGCAAAATCTATTTTATCCATATTAATTGATCTTATAGTTCTGTTATACATTGTATGATAATAAATAATTCTGTCTTTCATATCTGTTGCTATTGTCCATTGTGTTGCAGATGGCATGTTTACTGGAACCTTACCGACCGGGAATTCTGTGCCAAGTGGTACATCAAAGTTATTTAAAAGATGAAAAGCTAGCATTGCAGAATCATAAGAGGTATCTTGTTGAATAGAGTAAGTTTGTAAGAAAGAGGCACGAACAAATCGAGAAGGAGGTGTAAAATCACCGGGTAATCCTAACATACCGCTACCTGCACCAAAAGCAGATAATGTTATACCTTCCATTTTTACTGGCCCCGCTGTTCCCGGCATAAGATTTACATAATTATTTAGGTTTTTTATTTGCCATGGAAAATTTGGGGAATTTGTTAAAACTCCTAATTTATTTTCATAAATCTGAGGAACGCCATCAATTATTTCTATTACTATTTGTCTACCTGTAGAGTCTGTAACGCGCCAATGTGCCGTAGATGCGTTTGGATATATGCTTACAACATTTATTTTTTTTATTGCTTCTTTAACTTGGTCTATAGTCGAATAGCGAGATAGAATCCAAGATACTAACTGGAAATCAGAAATTGTTTTATTTTTGTTTTCAGGGTTATATTTAGGGTATTGACCATAACCCGGGAAGTAGAATAAAGCCGCAGATAAACCTGCTTCATTCATCCCGTCTACAACCCAACCAGGTTCAACGACAGCAAGACCTACGTAACCGTATAAACTGGAAAATGTCATGCCACCACCTTCGCCTTCAGGTAACATAGATTGTTGAATATAATTACGAGGTACTATTACGTAGAGATTTTCCATCTCTGATTCGCCCCATTCAATAGTTCTTGCGACTACTATGCCATTATCCTTAGATTTAAGCGTAATGCCGGTACAGGCATCAGCCACTGTTGTCCCGGTTAAAGTTAATAAGATTGTCAGATTAAAAATAAATTTTTTCTTTCGCATGTCTATATTATTAGCATTTTTATATACTTTTATCTACAGGAATGAAATCGTGTAAAAAAAGCCCGAAAGGGCAATTATTCTAAATAATAGACAACTGTTGAGACTACTCTTATTGTTTTATTTATTTGTTCACTTTCATTTGTCCCAGGGATTTGTTCTCGTGGTAATACAGAGAACACACCTTGATTAGCTGTTTTTATATTTCCAACTTTGCTGTTGGAGCTTTCCGCAAATTGTTTAGCAGCAATTTTAGCATTCTGTGTAGCTTGTTCTAGCATTTCTGGTTTGATTTCGTTTAGACCAGTAAAAAGGTAAGAAACAGGTGAAATATAACTTTGGTTATCAAAAATTACCCCTTTTGCTACTAATGTACTTATTTTACTTAATGCGGACTCTACCAAATCAACGTTTTCTGTTCTAACTGTAATGGTTTGGTCAAGAATATATCTAGAATCAATCGGCTGTGTAGAACGATACGGATCTGTCATTAAATCATTAGTATTTATTCTTTCAATAGAAATTTCTGTCTCTTTAAAGCCTTGATCGGTTAAAAATTTTTTTATTAGATCTAAATCTGATTCAAGCTTATTCTGTGCAGCAAATAAATCGTTACCCGTTGTTTTAAATTTTATTTTCCAAAAAGCTAAATTAGCTTTTACATCTTTTTCTGCCAGTCCTTTTACCGTGACGGTTCTGTTATTTATGTGAGATGTATAATAAAAATATCCCGGGAAAAAACCGGCTAGAACCAGAGCTGAAGCGATTATTAATATATTTTTTAATTTTTTATCAATCATCCATTATCTCCCTTATGTAGATATATTATTGCAGATTTATTATAATAATGTATATAAGTTTTTTATTATAAATTTTGGTATTTCCAGTTCCATAAGCCTTGTTTCCCAGATGCTTTTTGCGGTTGGGTTAATATATGTACGTTTTCTAGTTTCCATGCATAACGTCCAATGCGCCAATCACCAAAGTCTATTTCTGTTTGTGGTTGGGATTTTATAAAGTCTTCCGTTATTAAAATGCAATCGGTTAAGTCTGCGATAACTATTATTTCACCGAAAGAGAAATTTTTTATATCGTATTTTTGGGCTAATAATTTACATTCTTTAGACAATGGTTTAATTGATGCGTGAATAGCAATTTTGCCCCTGTATTTTGTGAACCAAGAACGTGTTTCATAGGTTTTGAGACCTAGTGTGATCGCTTGAGCATAAGGTTGCCAGATAGTTAATGTTTTCATGTTTATATTATAAGCATAAGTATGATGTAAAAAAAATGAATAAATGTATTTAAGACATAAAAAATTAAACTGTCATAAAGCTCGGGTTAAATTCTTGTCAGGTTCAACTGATATAATCGGTTATATATAAACTATGTGTTCTGTGGAGCATTTGTTAGTGTTCAAATTACGCGTTACTTGTTTTCAGTCAGTTATTTTCGACCCAAGTGATAAGATAATTAGTTAAGTGTTTGAACAGACGTTATGAAACAATAATAAAACCGCTATGAAAGCGGGAGAAATTCTTGGTTGGGGCAACTGGATTCGAACCAATACCAACGGAGTCAGAGTCCGGAGTTCTACCATTAAACTATGCCCCAATGCCTGGCTATTATATGCATATCAATCTCAATTTGCAAGCACAAGTTTAACACTTTTCACGGAAATCCACTCAACTACACCAACACAACAAATTTTACACGATTTTCACATTGAATACCTGGTGCGAAATAGGCTTCGCCCCCAGTAACAACATGTCGCACCGGTTCACGTCTGCCGGCATAGAACCCCAGCAAGAACAGAGCTGGAACGAATAAAAGTACAACCCTGTCTTTCATCGACCCCATTCTATTTTTACCAAGTTTTCCTTGGCTTTTATTCATATAAAGTTTGTTTTTACCCTGTTTTTATGATATAATACATCACGACACAGGCGACTGTGTTGGGGCGTAAGAACCCTAAAACATATAGTGTCCGTGGGGACAAAAAATACCTCCAACTTTATTTTGGTTGGAGGGTCGCGAATATATTGAATAAGCGCGCTATTTTCTATATGTTATAGTTCTTAACCTCCAACCGTCCGCTTTGTGACGGTTATTTTATAACAAAGGGAATACAAATATGCGATTAACATTTGGGATTTTATTGTCGTTGATGGTGGGAGTTGCACATGCAAACACCGACCTGACCGCGGCGATTGAAAATGTCCGTACCACATGCGGAAACATCAGTGCAGAATTATCGGACATGAAAAAAATGGCTGGCATTACAACAGCGGTAACGGGTGTTGGCACGGTCGCCGGTGGTGTTGCACTGGGCACAGGACTTGCCAAGGCAAATGTTGATAAAGAAATAGAAGAATTAGAATCCCAAATCGCACGCTTAAGAGCGGAACGCGGTGATGTGCCGATTGAACATTTGCAAATAGAAGACGAGGCCTTATTCAAACGCCAGGTGAATGAGTTTATTGCGTATTATCAGGCGAAAGAGCAAGAAATATCAGTAGCTGAACAAAAATCAAAAAATCTTGGCAATTGGCGTACTGGTACATTGGCGGCCGCCACAGCAACAAACATTGCAGGTGCGGTTATGTCGGGCACAAATCGGGTCAAGGGAGATTTGAAACAACAAATTGATGAATGTTTGATGTCTGTAAAAACATTATCAAACGTCCGCATGCAGGCACGCATAGACGGCAGTGCCACAGACACAGATTTAGCACGTGCGGAAAATATTATTCGTGCATGCGATGCATGGACCACGGTTGACATCACATCAATCAACAATCGTTCCAAGGGCGCAACAGTATCATCTGGCATTGGTGCGGGATTAGGACTTGCCGGCACAATAACATCCGCATCGGCAAATTCAAAGGACGTTCACGATGGCGACAGCGACAAAGAAAAGAACTTGAACACAGCGGCAAATGTATTGGCGGGTGGCACAACGGCGGCAAGTTTGTCCGCCACAATATTTAACGCGACACAAATAAATGCAATAAAACATGCGGCAACGGTTGCCGATGAATGCGAGGGGGCGCTGAGATAAAATGAAAAAGATACTACTTATTGCAGGTATGATTGCCACACCATTAAGCGTGGCATTGGCAAAAGGTATTAACTTTGATACGGCAATACGATGGAACACACAAGTTATTTCACAGGCACTGAAAGATACTGGATTTAAACCAAGTTCCAGTGTGAGACCCGTGTATAATAGAATACTTAAAGCGTTGTTAGCTCTGGATACATTTTCGGCACGCCAAGCTGTTGAAGTCTGTATGGAAGAATGCAACAAGTCAAAGATGTTAAAAGAAGGACAAGGTAATAGTGGCAAGAAATGTCCACAGTTGTGTGAAGAATTTGCGAGTTCGTTGGTAATAGCAAACAATAAAGCAAATAACGCTTTGTTGACCGGGAATACTGAAAACCAAATCGTTGATCATAAGATGGAGTATAGTTGGAAAGGTGCTGCATATATTACCGGTACGCACGCTATTGATAGGGATGTAATTATTACTTTTAAGGATGAAGAGCATAGTTCTAAGGAGTTTTGTAAGATATTGACAGCTGATGCATTTGAGCGCGGTCTAAAATACCCTATGACATGTGGCGGTGAGTGTAATCTGTTCGGAAACGATATAATCGAGGTTACCGGTAGTGATTATGCAAAAACTTTATACTATGAAGTTGATGATTTTTGTGATAGTTGGTTTGGCCGTGAAGGTGAGTTTTTCTGGCGCGTTCATTTTGATGGTACTATGGAAGAACTAAAGAACTAGACAGATGACACAATAGAATTTGATATAAATAACAAAAAAGGAAAATACTATGTTAAACACAATGAATGTTATTGAAATAATGCGATTGACAGATGCGGTTTATGAATGTGATATACTGGACCGTGGTCAAAACATTGATTCATTCAGGGAAATCAGCAATCCAAATCGTATTAAACGATTTGTACGATTTGAAAATCGCACACCACACGGTAAATATCAATCTGCATTAAAAGAACAACTGGAAAACATTGGTAATGGCGATGCCATTATTACAATGAATATTACCGAACAAAACGGAAATTTTATCTTATCAGACAAAGGTTTTAAGAAAGTCATTTTTGTTGATATGTCCAAAGTGTCCGATGAAGAAAAAGCGTTTTTGAGTGAATTGATTCGCAACGCACAAACAAAAATGCAGTTGGCCAAAGCGCAATCCAAAGCAGACAAATTGAATGCCGGTATTGCACAAATCCAAGATGCCGCAAATAAAACAAAAGCTGGTTTGGGCAGTCGCAACGTCAATGCACTTAAACAAGTTATCGCCGAGGCCGCAGAAAACACAAAATAAACAAATTCCTGATTTTTTATGGTATAATTCACACAAAGGATAGTAAGTGGATAAACCAAATTTGTTTCAAAAGTTTTATTCTGCAATAAATGCCGTGCGACACAAGATATCGCAACAGGACGGCATACAGTATAAAAAGGTTGCCAGTATTGATGAAATCAAGAACGAACATACACTGGATTATCACGACCTTTCTGCGCTGGATTTACGCGAACACAAAGATTTATTTATGTACGCCTCAACAGAATCAATGCCACGTTCTGGGATTCGTGGTTGGACAACAAATGTTATATGGCCAAGCCCCGATAAAATGCCAGATGGTTTTAACCCAATGGAAATAATGGAACGGGCAAAGCGACCAAATACAAATGCCGGCGCAACGGGTCGCGGAATAAACATTGCCGTAATTGACAATATGCTGGATACAACAAACCCAGAATATGCCGGACAAATAAAATATTTTGAGGGCGCAATAGACGGACAGCAACTACCCCCAAACAAGCACGCCAGTATGGTTGTTGGGCATATTGCAGGCCAACATACCGGTATGGCACCGGATGCAAATATCTATTTCTTTACAAAACGCACATACCCAGACCGCAAAAAAATTGGCCAAGAAATATGTAAAGTTTTGTAAAATGTAATCAAATTCAACAATGCCCAAACACCAGAAAACAAAATCCATATCCTGTCATGCAGTTGGGGTGTACGCAAAAAGTATCATCACCCATAAATATTTGAACTATTTGACCAATTAGAGAAAAGCGGTGTAAAAATTATTTTATGTGGCACAGATGATATGGCATTAAATTACACGGTATCGCCACGTGATTTTATGCCATGTAATAATCCAAATATGACAGATGTACAATCGAATGTACAGACGGCAGGACAAGAATATCTAGATAGTTGGAACATAGAATACACCCCCGATAAAATAGTCGGTATTCCGACAAATATGCGTACGACCCCAATGGGTGCAGATGGCTGGCAATACAATATAACTGGTGGCGAAAGTTCGGCCGCACCATATATTGCCGGTGTATATGCCGCCGCACTGTCTGGGAATCAACTGTTTATGACACGACCCGATTGGCAAAGCGAACTGAACGACATATTGAAATCAACTGCCACCCAAACCCCAGACGGCAATTACATGATAAACCCGTCCGGCATTCGTGGTCGTGTTTCTGAAATCGTAAAACAAATGGAAATGGATTTGATAAAGCAACGGGCGACCATACAACACGAATAACGATATAACCACACCGCCCAAACGGGCGGTTTTTATTTGACAAAGAAAATTCCACAGCCTAATATGTAAAAAATGTGTAAAATGTATGCGAAAAGCAAATATCGAATCCCTACAGATTTTTCTGAAAAGATACCCCAAAATTCCTGTGTAAAAAATATGTAAAACTGAAACTATATACGAACCAGCTTAAACCAGCCTGTATGCAGTGATATGAACAAATGTTAAACGGCCATTTTTGCCCGAAATTCAGGCTGTATTATGCGGAAATCTGGGTTTTTGTTATGTAGCATATGTGGAGTCAGAGTCCGGAGTTCTACCATTAAACTATGCCCCAATGCGCGCATTATTATATATTATTTTAGCTAATTTGCAATCAAAATATTTTCTTGTCTTTTTATGCGCTTTTCGTATAATTTTTATGAATCCACAGGGATGTGGTTTCGGGCCGTAAGAAAGCCAACCCAAAAGCAGCATAAGTTTTTTATGCTGAGATGCAGGGATGATATACGGCGCGGATTTGCGCCATTTATTGTCTCTGAACCCCGTTCAGGTCGGGGAGCCGTCAGTTATAAAACAGGGTAACCCGAAAACTGGCGGGGTCATACTTTTGGGTGATTTTCTTAACTCCCCGACCGCCATTTCCTTGGCGGTTTTTTATAGGATTATTATCAAAAATATTTTTGTTGACGATAGTCCTAGTTATGATAGGCTTTTTTATACAGAAGGCCCAAAATAAAATTTAATAAAGGAGAAAGTATGTCTAATAAATGGCTAAAAGCATGTTCGGTTTTACCTGCATTGCTTATTACACCTGCGTTGGCGGACACCGTTACCGAACCAACTGAAGATTTTAATGGGAATCATTATTTTGTAAGTAATGGTAGTACGTTAACACTTGGAAAAAGTGATGTTAATTCTGTAGATGGCGTTTATAGCGATTGGTACCATGCTGTTGCGGGAGGTGTCGTTCAGAATTATCTTGGCAGTGTCGTTGTTGAAGATGAAACAATTTTTTCAAATAATGCTTCTTATATAAGAACGGAAGAACAAGATGCCAATCTTTCCGAAAAAGGAGGCTCAGAAATGGGTGGTGCTATATATGCCCAAGGTAATAGCACAGAATATGCGACAACAGAAATTGGAAATAATGTAGAATTTAATGGAAATGTTTCTTCTTCTGGTGGTGCAATTTTCTTATATGGTGGTAATGTAGTTAATTTTGGTGACAATGTTAAGTTCTCTGGGAATAAGGGGACATGGAATTTGCCAGAAGATTCTTTCTATGGTTCTTCTCCTACTGGTGAAGGTTATGGTGGTGCAATTGCTTCAACTAAGGCGAATGTACAAGAAGATCCAAATAAATTAGGACCAGATAATGGTAATGCAATTTTGACCTTCAAGGGTAAATCTACTTTTGAAGACAATGTTGCAGATAGACAGGGTGGGGCAATTTCTTTATATGGCTCACAAGCAACATTTAACGGTGATGCTTTGTTTACAGGCAATACAGCGTTAGCACCTTCTGAGGAAAAAGTAAAAGGTGGTGGAGCTATTTCTGCAACAGATAGTGAATTCGTTTTCAACGAAGGGGCTACTTTTGCAAATAACTCTGCAACTGGTGGTGGTGGTGCAATCTGGAATGGTGTATTTGAAGGTTCTTCAAGTATGACATTTAATGGAAGCGCGTCGTTTGAAAATAACTCTGCTAATAATGGCGGTGCTATCTATAATGAAGGTAAAATATCCTTAACTGGTGATACACAGTTTGTTGAAAATTCTGCATCAAATACTGGGGGGGCCATCTTTAATGCATCCGAAGGTGTTATAACAGAAATTTCAAATGCTTTGTTCCAAGGTAATAAGGCAGAAAATTATAAAGATGCAAAAGCCTCTTTGACCGAGGACGTTTATGCACAAGGTGGTGCAATTTATAACAAAGGTGAAATTGGTGCCGTTACAGGTGATTTTTCTAATAATACTGCACATACAAAGTCAGAAACTGCAAGTAAAGCAACTGCAAATGGTGGTGCGCTGGCTCTGTATCAAAGTACAATAGAAAGTATCACAGGTAATTTTGTTGGTAATGCAGCAATTGCAGAAATTGTCGGCAAAAATCATGATTATTCAGATGATATGGTTTCTCAGAATAACTTAGTTTCTGCTGGTGGTGGCGCGATTCATATCGAAGGTAAATGGGCAACTGGTGATACAACAAAAATCGGTTCCATTAATGGTAACTTTGTAAATAATAGTGCAACTGGTGATGCTTATGCGAATGGTGGTGCTATTTAT
>CALXMZ010000020.1 GCA_944389645.1 uncultured Alphaproteobacteria bacterium | reverse complement strand
GTTTATTATGGTACTAATTCCAGCTGTAATACATGTTTAAATGGCTTTGTAGATGGAGAACCTGTAAGTGCTAATACTGATTGTAAAAAACTTGTACCAGCTGGTAATTGGATGGGAGCAAATTACGAAATAAAACATTGTTCAGCAGGTAAATATAATGAAGAGCATTACGTTAGAGCAGGAATGCCTGGTTCATCATGTCAGGCTTGTCCAAGTGGTTATACGTCTGCTGAAGAAGCCACATCTATTAATGAATGTTATATAGACGTACCTGGGGCATATCATATTGCTAATGCTTATGATTCTAGTGCGATAAAGTGCAATAATGGAGAATATAAAGAAGCTCATAAGGTTTATTATGGTGATACTTCTAGTTGTGAATCTTGCCCAAATGGTTATAAAGAAGGTATAGCCGCAACAAATATCAATAACTGTAAAATATTCGTAAATGAAGGTTTCTATATACAATCACCAAAAGATACAGTCCAGACTTTATGTCCTTCTGATTCCTATAGAAAAGAGCACTATGTAAATTACGGTGATACTTCTAGTTGTAATAATTGTGGAGGAGCAAATTATTTTGACATGGAATCTGATACTTGCATACCTTGCCCGACGGGTTATGATGCTAATTTAGATTCTGGAAAAACTGTACCTCAGGAATGTCAAATGCTTATAAGTGCCGGTCATTATGTACCTATTGCAGAAAGTTCAAAACAAACAAAATGTCCAGCAGGTTCATTTAGTACAAATTCTTTTATAAACTATGGTGAAACTTCTAGTTGCACGGTTTGTTCTGAAGGAACTTACTCTGACGAAGGTATGAGTGTTTGCTCTTCTTGCCCAACGGATTATACAAACACAGGCGATAATAATAATAATCATGCACATCAAGAATCGTGTAACAAAACTTGTATACCGTATGATGTAATTAATGGGATAGCTACACCAGTAGACGAAATAGTTTATTACCCGAATAATTGTGAATACAAAGGTATATCAACAACTGGTAATCCTTGCGAAATTATAGATGGAACCTGTATTGAAACGTCTTGTAATGCAGGATATGAAATGAAAAATGGTAAGTGCGAACCTTGTGACCGTGAATTCGCTTTATCATATAAATCGACAGGCGTTTGCCAAATAGAATCTTGCGTTATAGGTTATCATCCGAAAGGTCAAATATGTGAAGAAGATGTTCAAGAATGTTCCGCACCAAATGCAATATATGCAGAACAGAAATGGGATACTAAATTAAACGCTTTCGGAGCTTGTGTAATAAAAGAATGTGAAGCTGGTTATCACATATCTTCAAATGCATGTATATCGGATGAACAGCCGTGTACCGTTGAAAATGGTATAGGTATTAAAGAGTGGAATATATCATCTAAATCTTGGGGTGATTGTATCGCAACATCTTGTGATCCTGGTTATACTAATGAGCTATCAGAAACAAACGAACGCACAAAACAATGTGGTGAGTGCAAGAATAAATATAGCGTACTTGGTAAGTTAGCAGCAAGCACTTACATACAAGGCTGTGAAATATCAACTTGTTTATATCAGGGTGAATTGTATAAATTAGACAATAATGAATGCGTGCCTATTTGCCCACAGGAAGAATATGAAGATGAAACAGGTACTATGGTTTGGGATGAAAATAGAAAAAAATGTGTACGAACTTGTAAAGAAGGATATTCTATGTGGTAATAATAAAACGCCCTTTACGAGCGTTTTATTATTACTCTGGATTTATATAAAAATTTCTGATACCTATACTAAACATGAAAATATACGACATCATCATTATAGGTGCAGGTGCAGCAGGTTTGTCTGCAGCTGCCACCGCATTAATAAGAGAAAAAGCTGTCGCTTTAATTGATATGGGTAATGCCCCTGCAAGAAAACTATCCATTTCTGGTGGTGGCAAATGTAATTTTACGAATCTAGCTGTTTCTTCTAGTAAATATTTCGGTAACAACCCAAATTTTGTTAATGGCGTTATTAATAAAATTAGTCCGCAATATTTTATTAATTGGATTGAAAAACATGGACTAGAATTTGAAAAAAAATCTTCTGGACAATATTTTTGCGCGACAAATGCCAAAGATATTGTTAGTGCAATGAAAAATGATGCAAGAAATGCGGATATTATATTGAATTCAACTGTATTAGATATTGAAAAAAATGCAGATATATTTTATATAAAGACCAAAGAAAAAATCTTTATGTCAAAGTCCGTGATAATTGCTACAGGAGGAATCTCTTACCCTGCACTTGGAGTATCAGACTTCGGTTATAAAATCGCAAAAAAATTCGGTCATAAAATAATTCCTATACGCCCTGCTCTTTGCGCGATATCCACAAAAGTTTTCCCGTCCAATTTAGCTGGCATATCTTTAAAAGTTGAAATCAATATCGAAAACGAAAAAATTAATGATTTTATGTTGATTACTCATTTCGGCATCGGCGGCCCCGTTATATATCGTACAACAGCAAGAAATATAGAAAAAGGATTTAAAATAAACCTTTTACCAGATATAAATATTTTTGAATGGTTAAAAAATTTCAAAAACACTGAAGGTAAAAAAAATCTTGGAAATATCTTATCTTATAAGTTACCTAAACGTTTAGCAAAATGGCTTTCAAAGGATATGCAGAAAAATATTGCAGATTATAAAGATATAGAATTAAAAAATCTTTCTAAAAAAATATCTAACATAGAAATATCTAAAGATAAATTTAATTTATATAATTTACAAAGCGCAGAAGTAGTTCGTGGTGGTGTATCAACAGAACAGATATCTCCTAAAACAATGGAATCAAAATTATGTTCTGGTCTATTTTTTACAGGTGAAGTTCTTGATATAACAGGAGATTTAGGAGGATTTAATATTCATTGGGCTTTTGCAAGTGGAAGAATCGCAGGTGAAAATGCTTAAACCATCAAGAAAAAAAACTTATTATATAAAACATAAAAATCCATTAGTATAAAATGATATGAAAGAAATAATTTTTACAGCAAAAGATTCAAAAAAAATATTTTGTAGTCTTTGGGATAACGTAAAAAAGCCCATCGGCGTTGTTCAACTCATTCATGGAATGAATGAATACGTAAATAGATATGATAGATTCGCTAAATATTTAAATAAAAATGGCTTCATAGTTTTTGGTGATGATCATAGAGCACATGGAAGAACAGCCTCAAGTATCGATAAAATCGGAACAACAGATGGTAATAAAGATTTATTTAACGCAATTATGAATGATGAATTAGAAATTCTAAATTATTTAAATAAAAAATATAAACTTCCTATAATGCTATTTGGACATAGTTATGGTAGTTTTATCACACAAGTTATCATTGAAAAGACTAATATACATAAAGCAGTTTGTTTGTGCGGGTCAGCAAAATTCTGGCAAATATATTTATTTATCGGATTACTTATAGCTTGGATGGGGCAAAGTCTTTGCGGAAAAGATGCACCAGCTAATATTATTGAAAAATTCTCTCCTACACGTAACAAAAAAAACGGTACAAGCAGATTAACTAGAGATTTAAAACAAGCAAAAAAATTTCAAAATAATAAATATTTTAAGGGAAAGTTTTCTTATGGATTTTATTATTCTTTATTTAAAAATTTATTTTATTTTCGTCGTGGAAAATTATCAAAAAAAATACCTATGTTAATAATAAGTGGTGGTAAAGACTCCGTTAGTTTTGACGGATTATTAGCAAAACATTTATATAATACATATAAAAAAATCGGCGTAAAAAACTTATCTATTAAAATATATCCAAGTGCAAAACATGAATTACTTAACGAATTAAATTATACAAAAGCACAAAAAGATATCCTTAGTTTCTTCTTACAATCTTTAATTGTATCTGATATATCAAATATATAACATTACATTTATACTATATTTTCTAAAAATGAATATATAATCATATTTTCTATTTAGATTAACTTTATATTACTTAAGTATCTCTTATATTATTTTGAATAACTTTCTCTGTTACGTAAAAACAAAATAATAATGATTAACTGATAAAATCTTACGCTAACTTTTTTAAGCTTCAATTCGTACAAAACTTATCTGTGCGATACTCTCGTGATATCTAATATTAATTAGAAAACTCCGTAACGGTGATACTTTTATTATAATGAAAATAAAAAAGAACAATATATTTGATAAAACAAATATTGTATTGGGAATACAATATTAATTATAAAAAACTTATTAATGATACCTTAGGAAATAAAACTCAACTGATTATATTGAAAAATCACTCAAACTCCTAAAGCTCGTGACATAAAAGATAAAAAGCATAAATTAGGTTTAAATTGTATATAAACTATAAATTTTTTGATATGAATTGCATACATAAAAAAGAATTTATCGGCGCATTTGTAACCAGAATTCTTTACACCAAAATCACCTTACGTTTTATTTGAACACTAATCCCGATGACTTGACTGGTTTTATGTCTGCTGAATATATAAATCAAAACATGACGAAACCGGTTGATTACATAGTTTCCGGGGATCAGGTAATTATTACTATTCCGGTTATTTTACGCCCCTTTGCAAATACCAGGTTTAACAAGGGCAATGATACGATTTTAACTGTATCAGAAAACAACAACCTTATTGTCAAGGCGTTTGCAACTGCGTGGTGCTATCGTGAAATGTATGAAGAATGTGGCGATGTGGATACGGTTGCAAGGAAAGTTGGTTCCACACCACGTACAATTTACAGATTTCTAGACATTGCGTACATGACCCCAGACAAGATCAACGAGGTCTTGTCTGGGAAATTAAAAATCAACGTTAATGATTTGTTTCAGATTGCGCGGGAGAATCAGGTCACAATATTATAAGCATACTGTTTTTAGTATTGAACATAATATCAATTGAAACACCAAAAAAACAGGCATTCCAAGCAAAGGAATAAAAAACGTTTTGCTTTTATATACTGGGACAAGAATATATCCTAACCACATTAACAATCCAAGCACTCCAAGTATACACAACACATCATAATATGCCATGCATACCTGTTGTGAGTGTCCTGTTAAACAAGAACATGAATTCAACCATATTCCACCATTTTTTGCTATTCTATCAAAATATGCTAAATCACATAAAAATATGTAAAAAAGCCCAGACAAGAATATTGCCACAGTATACAATAACGGGTATATTTTTTGTTTCATGCCTAATATTTTACATTGATAATTAAATCATGTCCATTATTTTCAAACCATTTTGTAAAATCGTCCATAGAAGATATTAAATCTATACATCCTGCAGAACCTGGTACAGATCCACCATGAATAGAAAATCCACTACGCCCATATGTGTTTGTGTTTTTTGATGCATCCAACCATACGCGCGAATTGCCCCAAGAATCGGTGCCACCGCGCCAAGTTCCAAATCCGATAGCAGAACGTTGTCTATCTCCCCAACTGATATCTTTATAGAATTGCAATTCGCTTTGTCTTGCTACATATATTCCTGCTGGGATAGTTCCTTTATCTTTTAAATTTTGATATTCTGGACTTTGGTAACCAGGTTTTCCAGACACTGCATTCCATGATGCAACAACTTTGCCATTTTGATATATTGTTAATGTTTTGCCATCAAATTTAGCATATTGACCTTCTTTTATATCAACAGGTTTGTCAAAAGTTGGTGTTTTTTCTGACTGAGGTTCTTTGTCATTTTTCGGCACTTCTGGCTTTTGGCCTTTATAAACCTTGCTGGAAATTGGTTTGCCGTTATCGTCCAGCTTTACTTCTTCAACCCAACAACGACAATTAGGATGAACAGGAACATCTGGAATATCATTTTTGTCTTCAAATACTTCACCATTATGTGATGCACAATCATCGCAAATACGTTCATCGTCTTCACTGTGCCAACGCCACACGCGCCGCGTTTTGTTATTTGGCATATC
>CALXMZ010000019.1 GCA_944389645.1 uncultured Alphaproteobacteria bacterium | reverse complement strand
TTCAACAGTTGTTAAGAACTGAAAATAGTCTTGTTCTGTCTGCATAGCATTCATTGGACCCATCATCATTGTTGATGCCATCGGACCAAATTTAATTTTATCGCCTTCTGCTTCGTATGTGCCATTATACAAGTTTACAACCTGACCATTTACACGCATTTCTGTTGCATCAAAAGTCAAAGTGATATCTGTACCTTCTGCAGCAGATACAAAACTTTCCCCCTTTAACATTTCTGGCTTTGGTGTATTATCACCACATGCCGCCAAGGCTAATACGCCGGTTGCTAAGATATATGGTTTTAAGTTCATGGTTTTCCCCTTTTTTGACTTGTTTATAAGTATACCAACAAGATGAATTATATCAACAATTATAACAAAAATTTTCTGGGAAATATTCTTAAATAAAAAACACTGTTCAAAGAACAGTGTTTGAATAGCTGGCGGGATTGACGGGGCTCGAACCCGCGACCTTCTGCGTGACAGGCAGACGCTCTAAACCAGCTGAGCTACAACCCCTTAAAGCAAGCCTTATAATATAATGTTGTTAGTATAAATGCAAGACTTTTTTTCATAAATAAAAAAAATCCGCCAAAACGGCGGATTTAAAGTAATTATTTAATAAGTTTTCCCATTGCAACTGCGGTGTCTCCCATACGATTTGAGAAGCCCCATTCGTTGTCATACCATGCTGTCACATGAACCAACTTGTCTTCCAATACTTTTGTTTGTGAAGCATCAAAGATAGAACTATGTGCATCACCTGTAAAGTCGACAGATACTAATGGTTTGTCGTTATAGCCAAAAGTTTTTGATTCTGCTGCTCTCATTGCTTCATTTACGGCTTCAACAGTGGCAGATTTTTCTAGGTTAACAACCAATTCAACAACAGATACATCTGGTGTTGGTACGCGAATTGCCATACCGTCTAATTTACCTGCTAATTTTGGTAATACTAAACCGATTGCTTTTGCTGCGCCTGTGCTGGTTGGAATCATTGATAAACCTGCTGCACGTGCACGACGGAAGTCTTTATGATTTTTATCTAATAACTGTTGGTCGCCGGTATAAGCATGAACAGTTGTCATCCAACCAGAAATGATACCGAAAGTATCATCTAATACTTTTGCGACAGGTGCTAAGCAGTTTGTTGTGCAAGACGCATTTGATACTATCAGGTCTTCTGATGTCAATGTATCCTGGTTTACACCGAATACTATAGTCTTATCTGCACCTGCAGATGGTGCGGATACCAAAACACGTTTTGCGCCACATTCCAAGTGAACGCGCGCTTTTTCTGCAGCTGTAAAGATACCTGTGCATTCCATTACTATATCAATGTTCATTTCCCCCCAAGGTAATTTAGTTGGGTCTTTTTCAGCAATACATTTAATTTTCTGATTACCAACCAAAATATATTCGCCGTCTAGTTTAACGTCCATAGGTAATTTTCCATGTACAGAATCATACTGTAATAAATAAGCATTTTGTTCTGCTGGTGCTAAATCGTTTACTGCAACGAATTCGATATCATCACGACCTGATTCCAAGGCAGCACGCAAAACTAAGCGACCGATGCGACCGAAACCATTAATTGCTACTCTTACTTTAGACATATTTTTTCCTTTCTTTTTTGCTTTAATTATTGGACTATTTTATTTTAGCACTGTATGCAAATTGTGCAATTATTTTTTGTATATTTGCTTAGACTTGATTTTTATTCGCTTTTTTTTATAATCGGTTAAATGAAAAAATTCGATTCTTATATTATTGCTGGTCCTACCGCTTCTGGTAAGTCTGATTTTGCACATAATTTAGCAAAGCAGGTAAAAGGTTTCATTATAAATTGTGATAGCGTTCAAATTTATAGGGGGATAGAGAACATTTCTGCAAGCCCATTTGCAGGTATGCCTATAACAGACGAAATAGAGGGTGTCCCGTATAGATTATTTTCTATTTTGTCATTAGATAAACAGATAAGTGTTGTTGATTATTTATATATGGCAAAAAAAGAATACAATAACGCAAAAAATTCTGGGTATACGCCGATATTTGTTGGTGGAACAGGGTATTATATAAACGCAATTATAAATGGTATATCACCTATGCCAGAGGTGTCAAAGGCTGCACGAGATAAAGCGCGGGATTTAGTTGCAAAAGACTTAGAGACTGCTCGAACTTTATTACCATCAGATTTTAAGGCAAAAGATCCCCAGCGTGTTGCGCGCGCATTGGAAGTATTCTTTGAAACTGGCAAGCATATAACTTATTGGCAGTCTCTGTCTCGTAGTGGGGCGATAGAGCCGACACCGCATAAAATATTAATAAATCCACCGTTAGAGGTTTTGCATAAACGAATTGTAGCGCGTATATCAAAAATGTTGGATGGCGGTGCGATTGCAGAAGCACAAGCAGTAATAGATTCAGGTTGGAATGAAAACCGTGCAATTGGTGCAGCGCAATTATGTTCTTTTTTGCGCGGGGAAATAACGCAAGAAGATTGTATAAAAAATTGGATTACAAAAACGAACCAATACGCAAAACGCCAAAGAACTTGGTTTAGAACTCAGTTTTCCGCTGATGAAGAAATAAGAAAAAATTAATTAAATAATATTATCTGCTCTTAACCATTTTATTGTTTGCTGGCAAGTTTTTCTGTGCCGCTTTAAATTTCTGGGCAGCTTTTATTTTTCTATATTTTTCTTGTTTCTTTTTACGAAGAAGTCGCTTTTCTGCCTGTTTTGTTAATAAGCTTTGAATATATGTTGATTGGTTATATAACTCTTTAGTTAGACGTTCTTTAGCTTCTTTACGGTTAGTAATTCGTGGGTTATTTTGGGTATATGTCGATAAGTAATCAGCAATTAAAGATATTAAAATTTTTAAAAATTTTGGATCTTTATAATTTGAATTATGTGTGTCAAGTAACCATAAAAATACTTTCGTTTTAAGAATTATAAAATCTTCAATTTCTTTTTTATAAAGTAGTTTTATCTGCCAAGAATATTTCATTTCTTCTATTGTTACATAAGATGGCCCATAATTTTCTAAAATTTCTTCTATTATATAATTTATATAAGTGAAAAATGTTTTTTTTTGAAGCTGGTATATGTGTTTTGTTATCTTTATTCATTCTTATATCCTTCATAAATTTGTTTATAACATTCCATATAATTTTATATGTATATAAAATATATGTTACTTTATATTTTCATTTTGTAAATTCGTATATTCTTTTTTTATATCTATGATTATTCCAGATTTTTGCATTTTTTTAGAAAAAGCTATGCAATTTTTAAATTCGTTTTCAAGCATGTCCCAACTAGAGTATTCCCAGTCAATAATCCCTGATATTTCCATACTTTTTTTATCTACTATGATGTTATTACATATATCATTATGATTCCAACCGTCACCTATAGTATTAGCACGTAAATCATCAATTTCTTTTGGTGCATGATTGTGTATAGAATATATGAAATCAGCCAATTGTTTAGACCAGATTTTTTTATGTTTAATGATAGTTTTTAAAGAAAATGTATTTAAGTTTTTCCCTGGTATAAAATCATATTTAAAAAATGTGTAACCACCCGTTTCAATTATTTCTATTTTTGGGATGCGTATCGGGGATACATTTTCAAAAGCATCTGTTATACGTTTTTCGCGGATAATTTTTTTTGAATTTGCAGATTTATCAAAAGCTTTCCTTATTTTAAATACATACTTTTTATCTACAATAAAGCCGATGTTCCAACCCCCTTTTATCATTTTTGTACCGTGAAAATTAAGTTTTGGATAATGTTTTTTTAATGCAATATATTTTTTTTTCCAATCATATAGTTTTTCTTTACGAATTTTTTCTTTAATTTTACGATTAGGAATGAGGTTACAAAGAAAATCGCAAATTTCAAAAAATAATTTCCACATAAACGAGCCCTTTTAAAAGATGATATAAATGGTATTGAAAAAAACAAAAAAAACAAGTATTTTGTGGGTATGTTTAAATCTGGTGATATTGTAAAAGTTTTAATACCCAATGTTGTAAATACTGGTTACGATTATCGTCTAAATGCAGAAGCAGAGCTTGGTTGGTTCGTTCGCGTTAGCGTTATGAATAGACAGTACATAGGTGTTGTGTATGGAGTTGGAGATAGTGGATTACCAGACTCAAAAATAAAAAGCGTTTTGGAAGTCTTTGATTTTGGTTTATCTGTTAAGGATTTACAATGGGTTCAGAAGATGTCTGAATGGACGCTAATGACTTTAGGAGCAGTTTTAAGGCTGATAATAAATGTCCCTGATGCTTTTTTACCGCAGCGTATAGAACCTTTATATACTTTTAAGCATGATGATAAAATACGTATGACAGAAGCAAGGCAAGCTGTTGTAGACGCTTTTTCTTCTAATGATAATGAAGCCATGTCCGCGTCAGATATTCAGAATATATCGCATGTAAGTTCCTCTGTTATTCGTACTATGATAAAAAAAGGAACATTAGTTTTAAGCGACAGTCGCACAAAAGAGCAGAAGGATTTCATTTATCAGTACAAAGATATGGGTACAGTTAAATTAAATGATGAACAACGCGAGGCTGCGGCTGTAATAGGTGAAGCAATTGAAGAGGGTGGTTTTTCTGTATTCTTGTTAGACGGTATTACTGGAAGTGGTAAAACGCAGGTTTATTTTGATTCTGCATGGCGTGCTTATCAAAAGGGTAAATCTGTTTTGCTAATGATGCCGGAAATCGCATTGACCGCGCAATTTATGTCTAGGTACGAACATAGATTTGGTGCATCACCAGTTGTATGGCACAGTAATTTAACTGCGGCGCGCAGGCGTGAAATCTGGCGTGGTGTATCGCGTGGTAAAATAAAAATGGTTGTTGGTACGCGTAGTGCGTTGTTTTTACCTTGGCAGAACCTTGGTTTGATAGTTATAGATGAGGAACACGATACTTCTTATAAACAGGAAGATATGGGGAATTATCATGCGCGTGATATGGCAGTATTGCGTGCTAAAATAGCGGGCTTCCCAGTAGTATTGGCAAGTGCAACTCCATCCGCAGAAACATTAGAAAATGTTGCACTAGGAAAATATAAACGCTTAAAACTAACTTCTCGTTTTGGTGGGGCTACCTTACCGACGATAGAAACGATTGATATAAGACAGAGTAAACCTGTTGGGTATAATCTTCCGGATGAAGGAAAAGAAACTCCGGTCAGAACAGGGTATTTATCACCAGATTTATGTAGTGCTATGCAGGACACATTGAATGCTGGTCAGCAGGTTATGTTGTTTATAAATCGTCGCGGTTTTGCGCCTATTGTTCAATGTAAAAAATGTGGTTGGGTTTCGACATGCCCTGATTGTAGCGTGGGGATGAGCTATCATAAACATTTGAATAAGTTATTATGTCATATGTGCGGTCGTATATCCGCTTTACCTGAAAAATGTCCGAATTGTGGTGACGCAGTTTCAATGCGTGGTGCTGGGTTGGAGAAAATTCAAGAAGAAGTAAATGTAAAATTCCCGAATGCGAAAACTGCGCTGGTGTCTAGTGATACAATTATGTCTCGTCAAGCACTGGAAAGGCTTGTTGGTAAAATGGAAAGCGGTGAAATAGATGTTGTTATTGGAACGCAGATTTTAGCAAAAGGGCATCATTTTCCTAATTTGACTTTGGTAGGTGTCGTTGATGCAGATATGGGATTGTTCGGTACAGATTTTCGTGCGGCTGAACATACTTTTCAACAATTGTTTCAGGTTGCAGGACGCGCAGGTCGTGGTGAAATTCCAGGTAAGGTTTTAATGCAGACATATCAGCCAGATCATCCCGTATTGCAGGCGATATGTGCAGGTGATAGAGATAATTTTATGAATGCAGATATGGCAGCAAGGCGCAT
Organism: uncultured Alphaproteobacteria bacterium; assembly: GCA_944389645.1. GTDB lineage: Bacteria > Pseudomonadota > Alphaproteobacteria > Rs-D84 > Rs-D84 > Enterousia. Next base: position 671 of record CALXMZ010000019.1, on the reverse strand, counting down.
GGCAAAAATGCCTCCTTATGGTCAATTAATAGCTATAGTGATTGAAGCCGAAAAAGAAACTGTTTTAAAAAACTTTTGTTCTATATTATCTGAAGTAGCCCCTGTTGCTAAAGGTGTGAAGATATTGGGGCCAATTGTTGCACAAGTTTATCAAATAAGAAATTGGTATAGAATGCGTTTCCTTGTTACAGGGGATGTACGTTCTAATTTGCAGGCAGTTGTAAAGCATTGGGTGGGAAAGGTAAAAATTCCTGCGAATGTTAGGGTAAAGATAGATGTAAATCCACAAAATTTTATATGATATTCCTATTGTAATATGCTTTAGTAATACATATAATATTATAATAACTAAGGAGTAAAAAATGGGTGAAGTCTTTTTGTCTTTTATAGTGCTTTTCTTTATAGTATTATTTTGTGTTGCTGTACTTTGTATTCCTATTATGATTGCAAATGCACGTGGCATTTGTGGTAGTGAAAAAATTGCGATAATAGTTCTTTCTTGGTTCGGTATATTTTTCGGTATTACGTGGTTTGTTGCATTGGTTTTGTCTTTGGTATGGCATGGTGACTGTTTTGACGGAAAAGATAATCTTGATAGGTTAGAAAAGCTATCTAAGTTATATAAAGATAAAGTAATTACAAAAGAAGAATATGAAAGAATGAAGTCTAAG
>CALXMZ010000018.1 GCA_944389645.1 uncultured Alphaproteobacteria bacterium | reverse complement strand
CGCAGTTTTTGCTTCATTTGCTGTCTGCGTAGCAGTCTGAGCTGCAGTCGTAGCCAATCCTGCTGCTTCTGTTGCTGCATTTGCGGCTGTCGTTGCTTGACCAGCTTCTGTTTGTGCCTCACCTGCTACTGTCTCTGCCCTTGTAGCTGCTTTTTTTGCATCCGTTGCATTTGTTTCAGCTGTCTGCAATCTTGTATCTAATGCATTCACTGTACTTGTATCTGCTTTGGTTTGTAAAGCATTATAAACCGCCGCTGCAGAAGGATACTCTTTATCTGTAGAATCACTTGTTATAGTTTGTACTTTATTTTCAACGTCTTCTTTATTAGACAAAGTTCCACTAAGATCTCCGGCTACAATTTCACCAATTCTTTCTTCTACTTCTGTCGACGTATAATAATTATTTAATTTTGTATCAACGGAATCATTCGTCGCATAATTTGTAGTTATATTTTTTAATATGCTTGTTTCTTTATTGTCAACATATTGTTGACTTGCAATTTTTACTTCTGCCATTGCTTCCGGTATATTCATACCTAGTAAAACAGATAACAAAGCACTAGAAAATATCACTTTTTTGTTTTTCATTTTTCCTTCCTTACGAACTTAATTAATAAAGCACAACTTCATACCATATTTTATCACCGTTAGCATCTGTACCTAAAACTTTATTCGCACCTGCAGAAATTACATTTATAGAATTATCTGCTTTTTCCAAAGACAATCTTACATCTTCAGCTAATTTACTACGTTCTATTCCTGCATTATCTGCAACATCCGCATTAACAATCAAAGACTTTGTTGCTAAAGCTCCCAAATCACTTGTGTTAACTTTATTTGCCAGCTGTACATCAATAGCATCTACTTTTGAAGATAAATCATTTAGTTCTGTTGCTTCAGCTTTTGCTTCCAGAGCCGTTTTATCTGCTTTTTCTGCAAGTCCAGCTTCAACGTCAACAATTTTCGCATAATCTTTCAAAGCCTCAGATACCCCCCCCGTTGCAACTTCCGTAATTCTATTTTCTACTTCCTCTTTATTATAAACTTCTGTCTTATTATAAACGTCCGCGACATTAGCTTTTGTTGCAAGACTTGAATTTAACTCTTCTTTACTGACCAAACCATCTGTAGCTTCCATTATAGCAGCCTGTACACCAACAGACGTTGCATAACCAGATAACGCCCCATTATCTAATTTTCCAGAAAGACCCGTAGTAAGTTCTTCTTTAGTTGCATATTTATTATCAGCATTTTCAATAGTAACGTAATTTAACAATTCATTCTTAGTTGCATAGGTATTAGCAACTTCTTCAACCGCACTTGCAATTTCAGAATTCATTCTGTCAATGGTTGCATATAAAGATAAATCTATATCAGCGACATCACCGGGATCACCCTTTTCACCCTTTTCACCCTTTTCACCCTGAGGACCTTGTGGCCCCATTATATCAGCAATTGCTATCAAATCATTCCAGCTTGTATCACCAACATACCTCCATACCAAATAATCACCGATCTTATCCAACTCTATTTCTTTTCCATCTTTACCGACAACGCCTGCAAGTGCTTCTGTTAAATTATCAACATTAACAAAAATCTCACTATCTTCAATCGATATAAAATCATCGGCCGGAACTAATATATCTTGTTTATTTTCCACCTGCCATACAAGATCATCCTTTGCATCATTTAAATCTAGAACATCCTGCTGTAATTGTTCTATATCTTTCTGCAAATCAGCAGCAATTCCAGGATCCATAGTTCCACCAGAATCACCAGACGAAGAACCACTTCCAGAGTTTCCGGGGTTCTGCGGTCTTATTGAACTACCACCACTAACAGATGTTCCACCACCTAAATATTGACCAATAGACAAACGAGGCGTAGTAGCAACGCGTCCAGTTGAAGAATTACTACTAGAAACCTTTACGCTATTACTTGTACTACCAGTTGATGGCGTTACTCGAACAGAACCACTACGACTAGCCGCACTTGTCGAACTGGCATTTGCAATGCTTGCACTTGAAGCGCTCGTATAAGTACCACTTCCACCAAGAGATCTAACCGAAGAGGCGGCATAAGAAGCATTTTCTAAGAAAAAAATTGCAAAAAATATAAAAAAAGAAGAAACACTAAACAAATTTTTCATATTTTCTCTCTACTTTTGTAATGATATCATATTTTAACAAAACGCTTCAACCATTTTATTTTTAAAATTCGTACCTTATTCCTAAAGATATAGAATTATCCAAGACAAAACCTATATCATTTTCAAGATAAGCTTCATATATTGTTGTATCCCCATCATTTACATATTGAAAGTTTCTTATTTGATCTGTGCCATTAAATCCAGACAAACGATAGCGCAAGTCCAAAACTAAATTATCATCTAATTTATACGTATACCCCAGCATCACGCTCCCCATAGGCGAAAAACCGGTTTCTGTTCTATCACCACTAATAAAAACCTCACCGTCTAATTTAGTAATTGGCATTGCGGCACCAACACCGACTCCGACATAAATACCATTTATAAAATCATAATAACCGTTAAGCATCACATAAGGTACAGACATACTAAATTCAAAACCAGCATCTTTATCAGTATATTGACCGATATAACCCGCCTCTAATTCTGCGCGCCAAAAATAATTAAAAGTCCGCCCTATAGAGAGACTCCCACCAAAAACGGGCTCAAACGAATATTCATCACTATTAAACTCTTCTTCTATTAACGGATAATCAGAACTATAATTATTTTTCCAATTTAAAAAACTTAATTCTGCTCTTCCTGTTACATACCAACCCTTTTTAGCCTTATCTTTATAATTATATGTAACAATATAACCACCATTACCATCTTTTGTTATATGACTAGGCTCAGCATAAACGCAGGGAAAAAAAACACTTAATATAATAAAACTACAAAACAACTTTTTCATTATAAAGACTCCTACTTTAACTTTATATATTGTATCACAAAAAAGGTTACATTCCAAACTATAAAAAACAAAATATTGACTTTTTTTTATAAAAATTGCTAACTTTTATTATATTGATAAATCTTTAGGAGAAAAAAATGAGGAACATTTTATTAATATTTTCATTAATGATATTAGTAGGTTGTAGCAGTATTCCAAGTAATATAAATGATGACAAAATATTCTTTGCTTTTGATTCGGCAGAAATATCAGAAGCTTCAGCAGAAAATTTAACAGAACAATCTTTATATATGAAAAAGAACCCAGAAAAGAACATTACATTAGAAGGTCACTGCGATGAAAGGGGGTCTGTAGAATATAATTTAGCTCTTGGTGCACTAAGGGCCGGCAATGCAGCACAGACACTTATAAAAGAAGGTATAGAGCCAGAACGTTTAAAAACGATTTCTTATGGTAAAGAAAAACCGCAATACCTTGGTACAGGTGAAGAAGTATGGGCAAAAAACAGAAACGTTACGACAAAAGTTGATGAGTAAAAAAGTCAGAGTAAAAAAACTTATGAGGCTTGACCGCATAAGTTTTTTTTATTACGATTTCAAGCATGGAAGATAATACAGTTATTTCTTTTATTAACGTTGGCGCAAAGTATGATAACACAAAAGAAGTTTTATCTGACGTTTCTTTCAACGTTAGCAATGGTTCTTTTTATTTTTTATCAGGTGCATCTGGTGCCGGTAAAACAACGCTATTACGTTTAATATACCAACTACACAAACCATGTCGTGGTCAGATAAAACTATTCGGCCAAAATACTAACGACATATCTCGTGACGATATAGCAACGTTAAGACATAAAATGGCAATAGTATTTCAAGAATATTCATTATTGTCCCATATGTCTGTATTTGATAATATAGCCTTGCCTCTTCGGGTAAGAGGTATACCTGAAACCAAAATAAAAAAATTGGTAACGAAAACATTAGAGTGGGTAGGTTTAGGAAAATATGCCGACACAAATCCGAAGACGCTATCTGGTGGCCAACAACAAAGAGTTTCTGTTGCAAGAGCAATTATAACGCAACCATCAATACTATTAGCAGACGAACCGACGGGCAATTTAGATGATGAAAACGCCTCTAGATTGATGGAACTTTTTATACAGATGAATAAAACATTTGGAACTACAATAATACTAGCAACACATAGTACAAAACTAATGGAAACTTATAGATTTCCAGTAATACGTGTTGAAAATCATAAAGTAACGTTTATCGGTAAGAGTTCAGACTCATCATCAGTTCAAGAACCAAAAAAAATATGGAAAGGTCCTAAACCACAGAATTACTTTACAGAATTATCCAAACAATTTGAAGACATCGGCAACGCATGAAAAAGAAAGCAACAGTATTTTCTATCATTCACGAACAGTCAATATTTATGACTGCAATAATGTCATTATTAACGTTTCTGGCAGTATTAGCACTAGGTATATCAATATCCATTGGAACAGGTGTAATTCGCTGGAATAACCAATGGGATTTATATGCAACTGTTCAAATAATAAATCCAGACAATACAAAAGAAGTAGAAAAAATAATAGAATCTAATAAAAGTAATATTATAGAAAAAGAAGAGATTACAAAAGATCAGATGAAAAAATTAATGGAGCCATGGCTTTCTGGTAACAAAAAGACACTAGAAAATTATTTACCTAAAATGTACGAGATAAAATTTAAGACGAAAAAAGATTTAGAAGAAACCGGGAATCAACTTTCTAAACACGCCCGTTTTTTAACTCATTCAGAAGCATTAAAAACTTCTACTTCTGCTGGTTGGAAAATGATTTTGATATCGTGTTTTGTATTACTTTTAACGCTAGGCGCAATAAGTATATGTATATCTTACATAGCAAAAAACATTGCACTGTTACATCGCAGGGAATTAGAAATTCTAAATCAGATTGGTGCACGAGACAAGTTTGTTGCTAACCAAATGCAAATTATAATTGGTAAAATAAGTACAATTGCATCATTAACTGGTTTTTTAATTGCAGTGCCTGTTTTACTTCTTATATTATCAGCAGCGCATAGTGCAAGAGTCGGTTTATTAGCAGTTTTGAATATTTCTTACACAGGTTGGTTAACATTGATATTAACGCCGATATTAATAATAATTTTTTCTGTATGGATGACTAAACGTACTACATTAAAAATTTTACAAAATAACTAATGAAAATTTTATCACCATCTTTATTAATAATCTGTTTTCTAGTATTTGGCGGTGTAATTTTTAAAGCGACTAGTCCCAAAAACTGTGAAACGATATACCCTAACGATAACATTTTTGTGTTAACAGGAGACGTCCGCCGCATACCATTTGCTATGCGCCAGTTAAGAGAACATCCTAGTTTACAATTATATATAATCGGTGCAGGAACACAAGGTTACTATTCTCCGTCAAAAAAAATAGAAATCGAATCGGAATCAAAATCTACTTACGAAAATGCGCTTGCGATAAAAAAAATAGTAAACGAAAAAAACTTACATAGAATAGTATTAATAACAACAGAGGATCACATAAACAGAGCAAAATATTTAATAAAAACAGAATTGCCTAATACAGAGATAGTAACCTGCCCTGTTCCATTAACTGGTATGACGGCTGCAAAAAGACTTGAAAGATGGGCAATAGAATATGTAAAATACATTGTTACTATGATAGGAATAAAAGAAGGTTAAAATGTTAAGAACGATTAGCTTTAAAATTCTCTTAGGAATTTATTTTATTTTATGGTCACCGATTTTATTATTGGGTTTAATATCAAAAAAATTAAATACATATTTAGTTTTAAAATGCGCATCCGGGGTACTTATTGTTGCTAGATATATAGGAGGTATAAGATATAAAATAAATTATTCTTCTACAGAAGAAAATGGTATTCCCAACACGCCTGATGAAAATTTGCGCTTTGACGGAAAAGCAATAATCGCAGCGAAACATATGTCAATTCTAGAAATCGCAATTTTATCGACATTCATACCAAAGTCATTTTTCATAATAAAAAGAGAATTGTTATGGATACCTATATATGGTTGGGCTTTTTGGCGAATGGGTTTACAACCAGTAAATAGAACGCGCGGTGCAACGAACATGCAAAAATTGACTAATGCAGTTGCTGCAAAAATTATGTCAGGTAGAATATTAATAATATTCCCAGAAGGAACAAGAGCTAAACCAGGACAACATATAAAATTAAAACGTGGTTTATTATTTTTAGCTCATCAATTAAAATTACCGATATTACCAGTAGGTACAGATGCAGGTCTGTATTGGCCTAAACGAGGAAAAATAAAAAGCGGAACGGCAAACATATGGTTTGAACCGCTATTACCATGTAACGCTTCGCTAGAAGAAATTAGTGAAGCAATAAATCGCCATAGTGCTTAACGAACTAAATCACTACTGTTTTTCATCTTCACTTTCTATAAAACTTGCAAATTCTGTAGGGGTTGTAGAAGTAGCTTCAAGTATTTTTGAAATGCTTTGCATGGATGGCCAACGCGGTTTACCAAAAACTGAATATCGCTTACTTTTATTAAAAGTCGTAGAATCTAAACCACTAGAAACCGCAAGTTTAGAACACGATATCTTATTTTTACGAGCAAGCTTATCTATAGCTAGCCAAACCCCTTTATGTGTCATCATAATAATCTCTATCTTATAAAAACGATACAACGCATATAAAAACTATATATCATTCTAAAAGTAATAGAATTTAAGAGATTATTCAATTAATATTTATAAGTAAATATTCCTAATCACACCAGGAATTTCGCTTACCACCGCTATAAGCACTTCCCAGATTTTCATCTATTAAAATTTTACCTATATCCTTACCATTAACAAAAACATTTGCGTCAATTCTTCCGAGATACTTATCATCTTTTATATTTTTTAAATCAATTTTTACACCTATTGGCAAAAGCTCCTCTAATCTATGCTTTGCAATTAACGCTTTCGTTATTTCTTCTTCGCATTTACCCTTTAATTCTGGTGTATCAACATTTATAATTCTAACACGGGCTTTAACTTTTACATTATCATCAAGGTATAAAGTAGCTGCGAAAGTATCTCCATCAAATATATAATCTACCGACGCTGGAAGCGCGCTTACTGACGTAGTAAAAAACAAGCCAAACAAAAGAAAGAAAAATTTTTTCATTTATCACGGTAGTCTGGGTGACCAAGTTGGTTCAACGCCATTTATATTTTCAGGTAATTCAATATCATAAATATTTCTACCTGTAATATCAACACTTCTTATATGACTAATTCTTTCAATATCATCCAAAGCTTTTTCCGTTTCATAATATACCAATCGACGAGAACCAGGCGCCCAAGAAGGAGCTTCCATATACCATCCTCCTGCTAGAATTTTCTCATTTCTACCTTTTGGATCCATAATACCTATATAAAAAGTATCATCAGCAATTTTTGTAAACGCGATGAATTTACCATCAGGAGACCACGCCGGCGTTGCATATCGCCCTGCTCCGTAAGTTATACGTTCAACCTTACCTGTTTCTAAATCTAAAATATAAATCTGCTGATTTCCACTACGATCAGAATTGAAAGCCATTTTTTTACCGTCTGGTGAATATGAAGGGCTTGTATTTAAAGAATTACCAAAAGTCAACTGCTTTAAAGTTTTTGATTCTATATCGTATTCATATATATGTGTAATACCATTTTTAACTAACGATAACGCTACTTTTGTACCATCTGGTGAAAAACGAGGTGCAAAATTCATACCCCCAAATTGCCCAAGTCTTCTCTGTTCACCAGTGTCTAGATCTAAAGTCCAAATCATAGGATCATCATTACGAAAGGATAAAAAAACTATTGTCTGCATATTCGGTGAAAAATGAGGCGACATTACGAAAGTATTTTTATCCGATAAATACCTCATTCCATAACCATCTTGATCCATTATTGCCATACGCTTAACTCTTTTATAAATAGGTCCTGTTTCAGCAATAAAAACTATCTGAGTATCAAAATAACCTATTTCACCGGTTAAACGTTCATAAATGGCATCGGCCATAATATGAGCTAAACGACGCACAGATTTTTTAGAAGCAACCAAACTTTGTGCTTCTATCTGCTCTTTCCCGTTAACATCCCAAACATAAAATTCTAACTCATAAGCACCTTCTGAACCGACAGATAATTTAGCCTGTACTAAAACTTTTGCTTTAACTGCATTCCATAAAGCAAAATCCGGTAAACTTCCCATTTCCACAAACTCTGGCAGAGCATCTCGAGAAACAATTCTAAATAAACCTGTAGATTGTAAATCCTTTTCTACAACATCTCTTATCATTTTAGCATCTTCAGAAGAAACGTTACCAACAGTTTCAAATTTCTGTACAGCAATAGATATAGGTTCTGTCACTCCTGCAATAATATCCACTTTTAATTCCGCACAAGCAGGTTTAAAAATTAAACAGAACAACAAAAATATACTTAATAATTTTTTTTTCAATTTCTCTTCCTTTCAAAAAATAACCTGCTGTCATTTTATATTATATAAAAAAAAAAGCAAGACATGCGATCCGTAACCCCAAACCAATTTTTCCCCCACGAAAACGCACAATACAAAAATCAACACAGAAGCAAACACCAAAGTACTCACAAACATGATTACAAATGTATTGACAATTGCCAATACAATGATATAGTACCTTGTAAAGACGTAAGTATTGAGATTTGTATATGGAGGTGTGTATGCCGAACGTTATGCAACAATTGTTCATAATGAACATAGAATCTTTACTAAAAGAATATGCAGCCTATCGTACTTTTAATAAATCAGACTGCGTTATCAACATGCGAATTCCAAGACCTATTTTAGAAAGTATTAAGCAACTTGCAGAAAAACAACACGTACCATATCAGTCATTAATTTCATCAGTTTTATTTTCTTTAGCTAACATAGAAGAACAAAAAGGTTAGACATGAAACTTCCAAAACCAGATTTTGTTTTCGATTACTTAAACAAGCACATTATATATCCGCAACAAACTATAACATTTCCATCACAAGAAGCTCAAGAATACGAACCCTCTTTAAGCTGGTTATTTTCAGATTTATATGATTTATTCGGTTCGGAAATCCTAGGGAAAGAAACCAACATAGAAAAAAGAATGCTTTCAATTATAAATTATGATGTTTTTGAAAGTTTACCCCACAAAAAACAAAAAGGTTACTTAAACCCAACAAGCTTTGCAGACTTTTACAATTATCATGTTACTTCCTTTTTAAATAAATATTATATAAGAAATTCAAAGGACAATACAGGACCAACAAAGACAAACGCAAAATTAAGCAGATACGCAAGTTGGATGTTAATGAAGCAATTTCCTAATATGATTTTTTCACAATTATATTTTATGACCCCAAACGCAAGTTTAGACGAACTAAAAAAACAATCTTATAATTTTTCTAGGATATATTTACGAAAAAATTTGGCAAACGCAGAAAAAATTGTAGCGAGTATTCTGTACAGATATAAAACCAACTTAAAAAAAATCTTTCATGAAATGAATACCATTTTCTTTAATGACATACCTATAAAAGACATAAAAGCAAAATATGATATTTTGCAGAAACAAAATGATCCCATAACTAATTATTTAGGAGCTTATTCTATACTTGCACTTCAAACGGCTTTGAGTTCTTCAATTGAAAAGAAAGACCAATCACGCAATATGTCTTTAGCAACATTTTATAATATACTAACTTATGAAATATCCTTCCAGCGCGAAAAACTTATACAAGAAAAATGCATATACCCAGAAAAAGAAATAATGCAAACACCGGTAAAAAAAATAAACTCTCAATTAAAACAAATGGAACGAAGATTTATAGAAACTTATGCTATGATAAAAACGAAATAAAAAAGCGGTTTTAAACCGCTTTTTCTATAAACAAATAAATTACCAAGATAGGATCTCTGGACACCCAAGCATTGACGCTCCAGATGAACTAAGCAAGAAACTTAAAACAACACCAATACCAAACAACAAGACAAAACCCACTAACAAACCCATTCCTTTCTTTTTTAAATCGTCCATTTTTACGTCACCAGCCGTTATGAATCCCCAAGCCCAGTTTGCAATAATAAATGCGGCACCAACAAAGGCAAGCGTACGAAGAATATTAAAAACCCCATACATTTTTCCTATTAAAACACATAATCCAGAATTAGCACCCACTGCCCCAGGACCTGCTGCAAGAGCTGCTGTTCCACCAGCAAAAACAACCAACCCAGCCAAAAATACCTTCTTTAAAAAAGCTTTCATTTTTTATAACTCCCTTTTCCTTTTAATTAATTTTATCATAAAAAATATAATCTTTCAAGCAAGATAAAAGCCCCATTTTTATGGAGCTTTCTTTAGAAATTATTTACATTCCAGAAACTATTACATACCTACGTTTTAAAACGGCTTGACTAGAATTCTTACAACCACAAGAAGGATTTTCTAGTTTGTAATTACAAGATTCTTGCGTTGTTGGTACCAAAATTTTATGTTCCTGATGAATATCTTGACCAAACATATCACGAGCATACAAATCTTCACAGCGAGTATTACGATAAACTATTTTTTTATCATTATCCAAACCGTCTACATAACGAGAAAAATTGCTACCATGCTCACCAGCATAATAAACACAATCTTGACCGTCCTGAGTATATCTTACCCCACCTTCATAATAATCATAAGAACCACCACAACCAACCAAAGTAGCCAAAGTGATTGCAGAAACAAATACCTTTTTCATAATACAGACCCTTTTTAAATTCTGCCAACCTCTAACCATCTCCCGATTCATATTTAATTGTTCCACAAACGAAATAATTGTCAAGAGTTCTAATGTTTGATATGTTATTAATAGTATTTTTTATGTTATAATATAAAAAAAGGATAAAACTTATGGATTATAAAGATTTCGGATTAGTAAATACAAAAAATATTTTTTCTGACGCTCTGACAAAAAACTACGCAGTACCAGCATTCAACTTTTATAATATGGAAACGTTATCAGCAATTATTTCCGCCGCCCGAGAAATGAAAAGCCCTGTAATTCTTGCCGTATCAGAATCGGCATTAAAATATATGTCTTCAAATTTATTGATGGGAATGATATGGGGTTTAAATATAACCCCGAAAGAAAAAATAAGTTTACACTTAGACCACGGTTCAAGTCTTAAATCTTGCGTAGATGCAGTAAAACTCGGTTTTTCAAGTATAATGATAGACGGTTCTAAGTTGTCATTTAATGAAAACGTTGAACTAACCAAAAGAGTCGTTGACTTTGCTCATAAATTCGACGTAAGCGTAGAAGCAGAGCTGGGTACCCTATCAGGAATAGAAGATGAAATCACCCAAAGTACAGAATCTAGTTACACGAACCCAAAAGACGTAGTAAATTTTGTAACGTCCACAAATATAGACTCTCTTGCAATTGCAATTGGAACAAGCCATGGAGCATATAAAAGGAAATCAGAAAAAGAAGAACTACGTTTTGACATATTAGACCAAATAGCAAAAGAATTACCTAACTTTCCACTTGTTTTGCACGGTGCATCTAGTATTCCACAAAACTTTGTAACAACAATTAATGAAAACGGTGGTAATATTTATAATGCAAGAGGAATCCCAATCCAACAATTACAGAAAGCCGTAAAAATGAATGTATGCAAGATAAATGTAGATAGCGATTCTAGATTAGCTTTTACTGCAGGTGTAAGAAAATCTTTATTTGAAAAAACGGATAATTTCAACCCACGTGAATTTCTTGGTTCTGGTATGAAAAATATCTACAACAATTGTTTAGAAGAAATAAAAAACATAATGAATTCAGCAAATAAAATTTAAAAAATTCCACATAACGTGGAATTTTTTATTTTAACTGGAAAAACTAATTTATTTTGCGCGCTCCACATATTCTAAAGTTTCTGTATTAACAACTATTTTTTCACCCTGTTCAATAAACAAAGGCACCTGTACGCGAACGCCATTATCTAAAATAGCTGGTTTTCCTCCACTACTAGAAACCGTCTGACCTTTAAGAGCTGGTTCTGTTTCCGCGACAACCGCCACAACCGTTTTAGGTAAAGAAATAGATACTGGCTGTCCTTCAACAAAATTTGCTTTTACCTGCATTTCAGGAGCCAAAAATTTCATTTGTTCTCCTAAAGACTCGACTGGCATTGTAAACTGTTCGTAATCTGACAAATTCATAAAGAAAGCATCATTTGCGTCAGAATACAAATACTGACAATCAAAATCCTCAACCATTAATTTTTCAACTTTATCTTCTGCACGCCAGCGATCACCGCCTTTATTCCCAGAATCAATATCTCGCAAATCTGCCTGAACAAAAGCCCCCCCCTTACCTGGTTTTACTTTTGTAATTGACATTACTGAATAACGCTTACCATTATGTGCTATAACCCATCCAACACGCATATCATTCGCAATATATGAAGCCATTTATATACCTCTTTATTTAAATTTTCTGATTATAAAAAATATTTAGAAATTATTGCATTTCTCGTTTATGAATCCAATACCTATCAATACTTTCCATTATTAACTTATCAGCAGTTTCCCTATCTGCCCAACCCGTAACTTTAGACCAAGAATTTGGCTGTAAGTCTTTATAATGCTGAAAGAAATATTCAATTTTCGATCTAAGTATTGCCGGTAATTGATCAACATATTCTGTATTAGTATAAAAAGGGTCTATTTTATCACGCGGAACGCAAATTATTTTTTCGTCACCCCCTGCTTGATCCTCCATCAACAAAGCCCCAATAGGTCTAACCTCAATAAGAACTCCCGGTCGCAAAGGTGCATTACAAACCACCACACAATCCAAAGGGTCTCCGTCATCACCTAATGTACCAGGGAAATAACCGTAATTTGCTGGATACGCCATCGGCGTATGCAATATTCGATCAACACGTGGCAAACCAGTTTCTTTATCAATTTCGTATTTTACGTGCCCATTTTCTGGTACTTCTATTATTGCATTCATTTTTTTGGGTGGCATTTTACCCGCAGGTATTTCTTCTATTTTCATAACATTTTACCTTTTTTGCGTGAAGATTTTAACACAAAAAGATCAAAAAGCAATTTTGTTTTACAAAAAAAATGAAAACCGCCTTTTTTTTAAAAGGCGGTTTATGTTTACATTCTCATCGGCATTAATATGAACAATGAATCAGTCTTTTTGTCGGTTGACTTTATAATCGTCGGCGACAAAGGATCCTGCATCTCCATTTGGAAGGTATCACCTTCAACCTGACCAGCAACATCCATCAAAAACTTTACGTTAAAAGTAACTGTAAACGAAGCATCACTATTATATTCGATATCTAATTCCTGCGTTGCGGTTCCCGCATCTGGACTAGAAGCATTAACGACTAATTTATTCAGCGAGAAAGTTAACTGTACAGATTTAGTCTTATCAACGCTTGCCACAGAAACAAGATCAACAGCATTTAAAAACTGCTTTCTATCCATAATTGCAATTTTATCGTTACCTTTTGGTATAACGACTTTATAATTCGGGTATTGAGCATCAACTAACTTACTTGTAAGAGTGGCAGACCCGACAGTAAATCTTGCTTTCGTATCAGAAAGCTCCACCATAACATCATCAACGTTTGCATCTTCTAACAATTTAGACAATTCACCTATAACTCTTCTTGGTAAGATAACTGACGGCATTTCAAGACTTCCCGTCGGTGCCGGCATAGCACACAACGCCATACGCTGAGCATCCGTTGCAACGGCAGTTAACATTTTTTCTTTACTTTCATCTGATATATGGAAAAAAATTCCACCTAAATGATAGCGAACATCATCCGTTGGTATAGCAAACTTCGTCTGATTTATTAAATGAGCCAGATCACCCGTAGTCATTTGAAACTTAGTTGTCAAGTTACTTCCCGCCATTGCAGGAAAATTTTCTGCAGGTAACGTCGGCAAACGAAATACAGCCCTACCACTAGAAACGACCAACTGATCACCAGACTGTTTAAAAGAAATTTCTGAATCATCTGGTAACTTACGTACAATGTCATATAACATCTGTACAGGTACAGTTGTTTTACCACCCAAAGTTATATCTGCAGCGACATGCTCTACCAATTCCAGGTCAACGTTTGTTGCAGATAATATAAGATCTTCCGCAACTTCTAACTTTACATTCATCAATATCGGCAAAGTGGCACGCTTTTCGACTATGGACTGCATATGTCCCAGCGCACGTATCAAAACCTGACGAAATACTGAAAATTCCATAACTAAGTGCTCCTGTTTATTAAAAATAACTTACTTCCTACATTCTTTCATTAAAGCTTATCAAAAAAAGCCGATTCGGTGCAAGAGCAAAAGGAAACTTTCATTTACTAGTTTATATAAACTACGCATAAGTTTTTATAAATTACGAAAAGGCAAGATCATTTAATTAAAAATTTCTCTAATTTTGCTCGAAGTTTTTTAATATCATCATATTTTATAAACTTGCCCTTTTCTGCTATCGATATATCACCGCTTTCTTCAGAAACAACCAAAACTATTGCGCTAGAAACTTCCGACAGACCTAAAGCGGCTCTGTGCCTTGTACCATACTTCCAATTCAAATTATTTTGTGATAAAGGTAATATTGCACCAGCATAAGCAATTCTATTTTGCTCTATTATAACGGCTCCATCATGTAATGGGGTTTTATTAAAAAATATCGTCAACAAAAGCTCGCTTGTTATGCAAGCATCTATATTTACACCTTTTTTTTCAATTACACTTTCATCCAAGCTATTTAAAAAAACGATTAACGCTCCGGTATGCTTTAAAGACATATATTCAACTGCTGTTACAATTGCGTCTAAAGAAGGAGATTTTTTAGGGAGATTTTTACTTGCATTAAATAATCTTCTCCACCCATTTATATTTCCCATCAAAGCCATAAATTTTCTTAATTCCGGTTGAAAAACCACTATTACACTAATTGATAAGAACAATGCTGTCCAATGAAGAAAAGCCCCCAACAAATCTAAATGCAACCAACTTAATAGAAAACTTAACAACCATAAAATAGCAAGCCCGAACAAACCGCGAACCAATTTTTCAGAAGAAGTATTTTGTATAAAACTTTTATAAAATAACCATATTATAAAAGCAATTATTATAATTTGAAAAAGTCCGATCCAATTAATCATTTTTTTCTCTTTTTTTAATTATTTAAAATTTCATTGACCAAATCTTCTAATGGGGTTCTTAACCACTCCGGATCATTTACATAATCTACGCTTCCTTTTTCTAAAGCAGTTTCACATGGATGATCATCTGCCAACCAATTTTCTATTAAATCACCAGCCAACAATCCCACACCGGCCCCTGCAACCAAACCTATTCCTCCTGTAAAAGGTGCCAACAATAAACCCAAACCAGTTGCAGAAGCAACTTTACCGGCAACAGCCGTTCCACTAATTTTAATATCAGGTTCAGCTAAACTACCAGTAAATTCCATTGAATTGACTAAATTACCTGTTAAGGATAATTTCAACCCCCTAACTGGAACTGTTGCTAAAGATAATTTTAGGTTTTCATTTCCTAAATCTAAATTCCCTGCAAACCGTATATTTATTGCATTAGTTTCAACCGCGACCCCATTTTGAGTTTCAAAAGCTCCATTTCTTAATTTTGTATTTAATGCGACACAAGATATTTTAATTTGGTTATACTTTTTTTCTGTTCTGAATAAATCTTGAATACTATGCCTTAAAGTAGTTAAAAAGTCTGTTCCATACATTTTTGCAACTAATGCTGAATGAGCATAACCAGAATCTGCAGAATAAATTTTAACCGGTCCAGAAATAGATTTCATCCATTCAGATAAATCTTTTCCGCTTGCCTCTAAATACGTTTCAAAGTTAACTGGTAGATCAGATATAATATCTTCTAATCGCAATTGGCTTAAAATATTACCGACAAAAATATTACGTCCGATGCCTCCTAGTTTAACAAACATATTACCATCAGATTCTATATAAACATTTCCACCAACTTTAATATCACCATTACCTATAACAGTTGTACCATCAACCCTAGCTTGCCCGTCTTTTAAATTAACATAAAGATCAATATCATCTATACTAAAGTCTCTAAAAACAACCAATTTATCCAACATGGTATGCAAATTTAAATCAAACTGTAGAAATACGTTACCAAACAAAGGTATATCTTTAAATACGTTCAATTCTCTATTAGGTTTTATAAACTCTTTAGAATATAAATTTGGGAATAATTCTGATAACTCTATAAAAGTAGAATCTAGATTCAAATTTATCAAAGGTTTATTTTTAGCCCAATCGATATCACCTGATAAATTTAAATTGCTATTTTGAACTTTTATTGAAGAACTTCGTAAAGTTAATTTTTTTCTATCAAACCCACCTGCTACATATACTTTTATCAGGGGCATTTTAGGTATTTTTAAATTGAATATTTCTCCTACAGAAGCAATATTTGGTATATCACCCTTAATTATAAAATCAATAGGCATTTTGCTTGTACCTTCCAGAGCAACATTTGCAATCAAAGCATCACTACCTGTAGAGAAAGCAATTTTCAAAGGGTAAACTTTTCTTTCGGCATTATATTCTGAAAAAGAAAATATAAATGGGAAAACAGATTTATTTGATTTTACCCAACCAGAATACTCACGCGATTCATTACGAGGGAAATATCTTACTTGGAAACCATTTAAATGATATACATTTCCAAGAAAATCCAATTCCAAATTTTTTACTTCTACCCCACCGAATCCGAAATCTTCAAAGGGGTATTTCATTAATTCTTTTGTTTCTTTAACTTGTTTATTTTCTGGTTGCAAGGAATACATACCTTTTTCATTTTTTTCGATACATAAACTTGCATTATAAATTTTGATATTCTGTATTGTTGGTCTATCTCTAAACAAAGATATCAGGTTTAATGTTACGTCTATTTTTTCTGCGCTAAACGCATCTTTATGTTTTGCCCATTCTGCATTAGCAACCCGAACTTCATTTAATTCTATTTGTGGTCTTAAAGAAAATTTCCAAGAAACCCCACCATCTATTTGAACCGGTAGCCCAGTAGCATCTTTTAAAATATTTATAATATCACCACGTAAAGTATCTAAATTAATTTGAGACAAAGCAATTATTGCAGCAACAATTAACCCCATTATAAATAGGACGACTATACGTGCAATTATAAAAAAAACGTTTTTCTTCTTATACATGATATATCAATTTAATACGTTTTATGGTAAAGGCAACTCCATAAAATCTGTAACGGTCTTCATAAAACTCGGTAGCTCTGCCTTCAAAGTAATCATTTTACCTGTACTTGGGTGCTGAAAAGTTATTTTATAAGCAAATAAAAATAAATTCTTTGTAACAAAAATATCTTTTACAGAATTATCTAACTGCTTTTCAGTACCATATAAATCATCACCGACAATCGGAGCATTTAAACAAAACGCGCTATGCAGACGTAGTTGATGAGTTCTTCCTGTTTTCGGTAAAAACATAACCCAAGACAAGTTTCCCCCAGTTTGAGCTAGAACTTTATACTCAGTTATTGCTCTTTGTGGTTTTTGCCCTGTTCCCCCATTTAGACGCATTGCACTATCAAACATCTGTCCTTTTACAATGAAGTTATCTATTACTCCGCTTTTTTGTTTAACGGTACCATTTAATAATGCAAGATATTCTTTATGAGCTGTCTTTTTTTTGAACGATTCTGATAGCACCTGAGCTGCTTTCTGATTTTTCGCTACAACTAATAAACCACTTGTTTCTTTATCAAGCCTATGAACCAAAGATATCTTATCATAAGGGAAAAGAGCCGCCGCCATTTTATCAATAGACATTCTTATTCCCGCACCACCCTGAACTGCCAAACCAGCAGGTTTATTAAAAACAACTATATCAGAATCATTATGAACGATTGATTTACGCAATACATCTAAATCAGATAAAGAAAAATTATTTCCCGTTCCACTTTTTTTCTCTGGCTGTTTTGCATAACTTTGTATAGTTGGTGGTATTCTTATGACATCTCCTTCTCGCAGAAATTCTTTACCGCTAACTCTTGAAGAATTTAGTCTTATCTGTCCACCATGACAAAGTCTATGAAATTCACGCTGTGGCATTACCGGATAATGACGCATAAACCACCGAAACAAACGTGTTCCTTCTTCAACCTTAGAAACTTTCACAAAACTAGTCATAACAAAGAATCATTCACCATAAGTTATTTGAACGATATTCTGTCCATTTGGGCTATCACAGCTACTGGATGCACCGCTGGCAGTACGCCCAGACATTTCATAACCGACGGAACCGTTCCAACCTCTAATAACCAAAGCTTCACAATCAGACTTATTTAAGCCGGTTATAGATACAATAAACTGCCGTGAATTAGACGGATTTACGGACAGCTCATAATTTCCCCCATATGGATTTTTATTTGACATACCGATAGCACCGAAAATCGTAGAATTATTAATACTTGAATAATCATCATATTCGCTAAACAATTGTCGAACTTGTGTGACCATCTGTAAAACTTCATCGTTAACTGTATTTTGTTTTTGAAGTTTCATTGCACTAGAAATGGCGGCAATAGCTCCTACAGTAATTACGCCCATAATGGCTAAAACCCCCATCATTTCTATCATCGAACGTCCAGATTCTTGTATCATTATAAACCCCTATTTGCTATTTAGTTTATAATATTCTACCATAATTAGCATGAATATTCAATTTTCTGATTTAATAGACAATAGCCCTAACGCTCCTGGCGTATACAAAATGTATGACGCAGATGGTATACTTTTATACGTTGGAAAAGCTAAAAATCTTTCAAAAAGACTACGTCAATACTTAGATGTATCAAAACTTGAACCCCATAAACAAATTATGCGTTCTTTAGTTACTCGCGTAGAATGGGACATTACTGCTACCGAATCAGATGCATTAATACTAGAAGAAAAATTAATAAAAAGTCAGAAACCTAAATATAATATTATGCTAACAGACGGTAAAATGTACCCGATGATAGCACTAACAAGCCACAAATATCCAAGGTTATTGAAATTTCGCGGGAAAATATCTCAACGTAAAGATGTATATGGTCCATATCCATCTGTATCAGCGTTAAACGAAACGATAAAAACGATTCAGAAAGTTTGTAAAATAAGAACATGCACGGATACATTTATGCGTAACAGGACCCGTCCGTGTTTATTGTATCAAATAGGAAGATGCAGTGCTCCATGTACGATAAATTCACAAGTAGATTACGATAAAAACGTTCAACTCGCGCGCAAGATTTTGACTGGCAATAGTGAACCCATAATTGCAGATTTAACCGAAGAAATGAAAAAATATTCTAACAATATGGATTTTGAATCCGCTGCAATATGTAGAGATAAAATTGCTGAATTAACACACACATCAAATCGTGGTATACAGCAGAAACGTGTATATAGCACAGATTTAAATTGGGATGAAAATGTTAAATTATTAGAAAATTGGTTAGGGATAAAATTAAATTATGTCGGTGTTTTTGATAACTCACATCTATTTGGTCAAAGCTCTGTTGGTGCGATGATAACATTTGGTCACAATGGTTTTATAAAATCTGGTTATAGACATTTTAAATTACAAGACCTATCACGTTCTGGTAATGATATCGCCATGATGGAAGAATTTATTTCCAGGGCAATTAAACGAGAACCAAAATTAGACTTAATAATAGTAGATGGAGGACATGCTCAATGGAATATCGCACATAAAACTGCACCGGACATACCAATTCTTGGTGTAACGAAAGGCGAAGTTCGCAATGGTGATGAACATTTCATAATGCCGACAGGTAATGTCTGCAAAGATCTAGCAAAAGATTCCAAATTATTTTTATTTTTACGTACAGTACGAGATGAAGCACACCGTTTTGTTATAACTTTTCATAGAACTGTACGCGCAAAAAAAATGACATCTTCCGTACTAGATGAAATAGAAGGCATAGGCCCTACAAGAAAAAAATCTCTTTTAACACATTTTGGTTCTGTTCGTGAAATATCTGACGCAGATTTAAAGGCTTTATTAAAAGTACCCGGTCTTGGTAAAGCTGCAGCAGAAAAAATATATGCATATTTCCATTCATAAATGATATAATGTTAAATATTACAGAAAAACAAGGAGAATTAATATGAAATTTTTTGTAAACTTTTTATCAGCTTTCAGAATCGTTTCGGCGTTTGCGATAATACCAACCTTAATGTTTGGTTTGTATTGGACGACTTTTATATTATATGTATTAGCGGCATTATCAGACTGGTTTGACGGTTACCTAGCAAAAAAATATAATGTATGCACGAAGATCGGTGGGGTTATGGATCACATCGGTGATAAATTATTAGTTGTAAACAGTTTTTTAATGCTAATAATCATGATGCCCGTTTGGTTTATAGTTATTCCTGTCATATTAATGATAGCCAGAGAACTGTATATAAGCGGTTTACGTGAATTCTTGGGTACGCAGAAAATTGAAATGCCAGTTCCAAAAGCTCGTTTTTCAATGGGGAAAATAAAAACGACATTACAAATGATAACAATAGGTGCTTTCTTTTTATTATTTGCCATAGGCACAATGATTACTTCCGACACAAATGGTCAAACAATGATGTTCTTAATTTATGTTTTACCACAAATTGGTATATGGGGTATGTGGTTATCATTAATAGCATCTATGTGGTCTGCGACCCAATATACATTCACATTTGCAAAAAAATTAAAACAAATAAAAAAATAAAAAACCGGCATATGCCGGTTTTTTTATTATTTTTAAAACCAACCCTTTTTCTCTGATTTTGTACCAGCAAATTCGTTTAATAGCTTTTTTTGCTTTTCTGTTAGTTTAGTAGGAACCGTCATGGTTATAACAACATACAAATCCCCGAAAGATCCTATACGTCTTCCTGGCATACCGTGACCACGAACTCTTAATTTTTCACCGATTTGAGTCCCTGCAGGAACCTTCACAGATAATTTTTTATCGTCAATAGTTTCTATCTCGATTTCACCACCCAAAACGAGCGTAGAAAAAGGTACATCACATTTCATAATTAAATCATTACCATCACGCTCAAATTTTTTATCAGGTTTAATATGAACATCTATATAAAAATCTCCTGCAGGAGCACCATTCTGTCCTGCCTCTCCCTGTCCGGCCAAACGTAATCTTGTACCATCTTCTATACCTGCTGGTATATTAACTTCTAAAGTACGACTTTTCCTAACTGTTCCTGCACCGTCACACTGAGAACACTTTTTCTCTATTTTATGCCCTAAACCGTTACATTCTGGGCAAGGTGTTTCCATAGCAAAAAAACCGCGACTACTTTGAACATAACCTGTCCCACCGCACCTTGAACAAATAGGAGCTTGTTTCCCATCAGCCGTTCCGAAACCATGACACTTATCACATTGAACATCGCTAGAAAACTTTACTGTATGAGTCTTACCGAAAAAGGCATCTTTTAAATCTATAACGACCTCATCTAACAGGTCTCTCCCTGCACGTCTATTTTCTGTACGAGAAGCACTACCGAAACCGTCAAAACCAAAACCGCGCATAGCCTCACGCAGAATATCTTCCATACCGGCACCGCCCCCCATATTAAAATGAAAAGCCCCATTACCAAAGGGGTTCCCGCCTGCACCGAAAGGATTTGCACCAGACGCGTTTCCACCTGCAAAAGCCGCATCACCAAACCTATCATAAGCAGCACGTTTCTGTGGGTCTTTCAAAATGTCAAAAGCATTGTTTACTTCTTTAAATTTTTCCTCGGCTTCCTTATTTCCTGGATTTTTATCCGGATGATATTTTAAAACTAATTTATGATACGCTTTTTTTATATCTGCGTCAGATGCGTCACGCGCAACACCGAGAACTTCATATGGATTTTTATTCATTTTATTATGCCTGCATAGTTATTTGTTAAATATATAAGTTCTTTATAAAAAAAATCAAGCCCATTAAAAACTTTTAACGAATAAATATAAACTAACGCGAAAAGAATTCTTTCACTTGCAAGAAATTAAATAATGTTATAATAATAAGTACATTATGACGGAAAAAAATATACATTCTTACGATGCATCGGACATTCAAGTATTAGAAGGTTTAGAACCTGTTCGTTTAAGACCAGGTATGTATATTGGTGGTACAGACGAAAAGGCATGGCATCACCTTCCCATTGAAATTATGGATAATTCGATTGACGAAGCAGTTGCAGGTTTTGCAAAAAAAATCATAGTTAATTTAATAGACGCAAAGACAATTGAAATTACAGATGACGGTCGTGGCATACCTGTTGACGAACATCCAAAGTATCCAGGGAAATCTGCACTTGAAGTAATATTAACGACGCTTCATTCTGGTGGCAAATTTAATAATAATGTATATAAAACAAGCGGTGGCTTACATGGTGTTGGTAGTGCTGTTGTAAATGCACTAACGTCAGAAATGCATGTCACGATATATCGGGATGGTTATGAATGGAATCAATCATTTTCACGTGGGAAACCGACAAGTTCAATGACGCGTGGTGAACCAACAAAAAACCATGGTACAAAAATTAGGTTTACATTAGATGATGAAATATTCGGTACTAACGCGGTATTTAAACCGGTAAAGATTTATCGTATGGCTCGCGCTAAATCATTTTTATCCAAAGGTGTACGTATTGAATGGCACTGTAATCCAAGTTTGTTAACGGAAGATATGAATATACCGTCAGATACCATATTTTATTATCCGAACGGTGTTGCCGACTTCTTAGAAGAAAAAACGAAAGACAAACCACGTATTTTACCGAAAATATTTAGTGGTAGCGTAGACTTTCCAGATGATATCGGTCGCGTTGAATGGGCGTTAACATTCTTAACAGATGAAAATGGTGCAGCATCTGATGACGGTTTCTTTTCTTCGTACTGTAATACAATTGCAACAATAGATGGTGGAACGCATGAAGCAGGATTTAAATCGGCGATAACCAAGGGCATAAAATCATACGGAGAAAAAGTAAATAATAAAGCAGCTTCAACAATAATAGGCGAAGATGTATTTGACTCTGTTGCAGCGATAGTTTCTGTATTTTATAAAACGCCTCAATTCTTAGGTCAGACCAAAGAAAAATTATCTAATCCAGAAATAGCAAGATATACAGAAAACGCGTTACGAGATCCATGGGATATATTTTTAGCAGCAGATCCCAAAACGGCAAACGCATTATTGGAATTCGTTATAAATCTTGCGAACGCAAGGATAAAAACAAAACAAGTAAAAGATATTGCTAGGAAAACGCCTACTAAACGCATCAGGATGCCTTCGAAATTAGCAGATTGTTCAAAACACGGTATTGAAGGGACAGAATTATTTATTGTAGAGGGAGAATCTGCAGGTGGAACCGCCAAACAAGCACGAGATCGTGCAACTCAAGCAATTATGCCACTTCGTGGTAAAGTATTAAATGTTATATCTAATTCTGATGAACGTTTTGGTGCGAATAAAGAATTAAATGAATTAATTGACATAATCGGTGCAGGAACAGCAAAAGATTGGGATGAAAATAAACTAAGATATGAAAAAATAATAGTAATGACTGATGCGGATGTTGATGGAAGTCATATAGCATCTCTATTAATGGCGTTCTTTTATCAACACATGCCACAGTTAATTTATGGCGGTCACCTGTATTTATCATGTCCACCGCTTTATAAATTGACGTGCGGTACAGAATCAATTTATGTTGATACAGATGAAGAACTTGAAGAATTAAAATCCAATAAATATAAAAATAAAAAAATAGAAATATCGCGCTTCAAAGGTCTTGGAGAGATGATGCCGAATCAATTAAAAGAAACGACAATGTCACCAAAAACTCGCCGGTTAATACGTATAGAATTACCACCCAAAACAGATGAAGGTTCAGAAGATACAGAAAAAACGAGAACGATAGTTTCTGAATTGATGGGAAAGAAACCGGAATTTAGATTTAAATTTATAACAGAACATGCCCAATTTGTAAAAGATTTATTCGTATAACAGAATATTCTTTCAAACACTACGGTAAAGAAATCAGCAAAAAACACACGGAAATTATTCTGTCTGTACAAACCGCTAAAAACATGGCAAAATCTTTACCCCTAACTTTCCAAAGGCAAATATTCTTGACGAAATTTGTTTTTGGTATATATTATTTATGTAAATTTATTAATAAATGGATGGTAAAATATGAAACCGACAAAAAAAAGAAAAACACATATATAGTTCAACAATCTGTTTTGGGCGGTTATTCTGTATTCGAGTTATGCCGAAACACTCCGCTTGCAATTGTAGAAATAAATGGCAAAACATTAGAACAGGGAACAGGTTGGTTACGTAGCAAAAATTTTCCGAATCCTGCTGCGGCAAATATGGCAAAAAATTTCAAGACATTAAAACCTATTATGGGAGAAAGGCTAGCAAGCACAATCATTGCATATTTGGATAAAACGACTAACGAACCTATTATACTAGTATTTCCCACAAATGAGGTTATGTGTTGTGGCGACTTAAACGATTGTATAAAACGCTTAAATCATCAGACGCGTCAAGATTATCATCGTCAGATGAGGATAAGAGAAAAATATATACGTAAAATCCTAGAAAAAGAGCATTAAAAAACTGGGTTTTACCCAGTTTTTTATTCTTAACATTATCTTCCAACCACGAACTGATCTCCCCAACCTGCAACAACTTGCCCCCCGATTGTGCATTGAATATTCTCGAAACCATCTTCTACTTGATTTTTCTTTAATACGCTACTTGTGATTAGTCCTCCTGCAGTACCTAAAACGACTCCTGCTACAGAATCAGATATAAGTCTAGAAGTATTAAATTTTCCTTCCTCATTTTTCCAGACGCTATCATCAAAACCAGCAGAAATAGTATCCATTTCTTCAACAGCAGCACTTATTTTGGTTTTAGATGCATTCATTTCCGAAGAAACCTTTTTACCTTCTTCAAGCTCATTTATTGTGATCTGAATATTCAAGAAATAAGCATTAAATACTTCTTTATTTTTTGAGTTTCCGTTACAATATTGAATTACAACGTCAATTAAAGTAGAAATTTCTGCATTAGAAGAATATTTTATTTTCCATTGCATTATTTGAGCCAATTGTTCAGGATCGCATGCATTCGGATCATTTATCTCAGGTTGCGCAACAACATCCTCACACTTTAATTCTGAGATATTAAATTTCTGATTTGGATTTTGTTGACACTTACATACCCCATTTTCCCATTTTGCCAACGAAGCGGGCACGACACAACAAGCAGCACATTCAGCTTTCTGACTGCCTGTTAAATTTATGCAACGCTGAAGGCATGAATAATTAGAATTTCCGTCATCATCCCCGTTACCATCATCGTTATCATCTTTTTCATTATCATTATTTTGTTGTTTGGGGACACAAATACCATCATCATTTGCAAAAAAACCGTCTTTACATTCAACCGCTTTACAAATAAACTTAGGACCATCTAAACAAATACCATAAAAAATAGTACCATTACTATCTGTCTTGTTATAACCACTGCAATCAATGTCTGTAAGATTTTTACAATTACTTCCTTCTTCAACACAAGATCCTACAGCTATATCTCCAAAAGCTTTTGTTGAACAAAAGCCATCATCTACGATTTCCCATTTATCATCACCGAAAAGTCCAACTACACACTTATACCTACGTTTTTTTTGTATCACTTCACCTTTAAAAACATGACCTATAGGCATTTCTATCTCATCGTCAATAGCACAACTCGGACTATTAAACTCATCGCACTCATAACCTCTACCATCACCAGAATTCTGTTTTCCACTGTTTATAAACCCACTTTGAGTAAGAGCGAATTCTTTTTCATTTTCATATAAAAACTCATCATCTGTAGGTTCTTGATTCCCATCAAATCCTAATGTTACAGGAGAATTACAACCTGCCCAACCAGAATTAGGTGTCAACGCCAAAAAAACATTTAAAATAAAACCGCCGAATACTACTAATTTTTTCATTTCTCCCCCATCTGGTAAAATTAACTTAGAAATATTTTTTATAAATTATATCATAATACGTTTAATAAGCCAATAACAATTTAACAAATTTGATTATTTATATTCTTCTATCAGTTGGTTTATTTGTGCTGCCAGAACTAAATCTGTTTCTTTTAATTTTTCAATCTGAGATATTGCATATAATACCGTCGCATGATCACGATCACCACATACACAGCCTATTTCTGACAAAGACATATTCGTCACATTTTTCAAAACAACCATAATAATCTGACGCGCCAAAACAACCGCACGACTACGCCCTTTACCACTAACGGCATCATATGATACCCCTAACTTTTCACACATTGATTTTACCATTGAAACCGGCGTTTTTGATTTCTGCAAAGTATCTGCCAACAAACGTTGCGCGATTTCTAATGTAACTGTTTCACCCATCAGTTCAGAATATGTTTTGATTTTTGTTGCTATACCACATATTAAATGACCGTCACCCACGACACGCGTTGCGATTACAGAAGCAACATCAGAAGAAACCCCTGCACGAGTTAACATTAAACGTTTTACATTCAAATTAGGAGATACCATATCAGCAACCAAACCAGATGCTAACAAAGACTGCATGCGACGATCGAACCCAGACAAATTATTGGGGGCCACATTTGCTGTAATAACTATATTTTTACCTTCAGATTTTAAATCTATTAATAATTGAATGAACTCTTCACACGTTGCATGTTTACCAACCAACATTTGAACATCATCCAAAATAAAAGTATCACAATTACGACAGAAATCTTTAAAAGCAAATATTGATTTATTATGTAAACTACGTGCAAATTCTGATACAAATTGACCACCAGACATTTTTATTGTGCGCCCATTCGAAGAATTTTCGATACAATTTACTAATAATGATTTTCCACAACCAGCAGCCCCATAAATAAATAACGGAGAAAAAGAAACTTTTCCTGCAGCTAATTTTTTACATGCAGATAATACAAAAGAATTTTCTTCACATGAAATAAAATTATCAAACGCTTCATTTTTCATAAGATTTTCTACTTTATCTACATTTACAGGAGTATAAGTTTGAAAATTATTATCATTAGCTACAGACGCAGAAGCATTTGCACTCCGAACACAAATTTTTACATTTAATCCAAAATCTTGCGCAACAGAAGTTAAAACGTTTATGTGCACACTACCTATAAAATCTGCAGAAAACTGATTTGGAGCAACAAGTAAAAGATTATCATTACAAATTTCAAATTGTAAAGGTGCTATCCAAGAAGAATAACTTGCGACATCCATTTTTGCGGCTATGGCCCCCTTGATTTGTTCCAAGTCAGTCATCATTTTTTTCGCCGCTACTTGCATGTCGTTTCTCCTTTTCCTTCCTTAAAAGAGTTTCCTGCCTGCTAAAGAGTATAAAAAACACCCTGCCATAAAAATCAAATTATTACTTATCCAAATAATAATTTAATTTTTTATTCGCTTACTTTTCTACCACTCTCTCGCTTTAATGATTGAGGTCACTCCCAATCGTTTTGAATACGTCCAATAAGTTATAAAATTAATTTTCGTTTGCAACTAATTGTTAACAAATTTTTCAACATTTATTTTTTGACAACGATTCGTTTTTTTCCCAAATTTCTGCGCCTTGTATATACACTGTATAGACATATTTTTTTCTAAACTCTTATATAACCACCATCTACTTTTTTTACTAAACCCTGCAATTCCAAGATCACCAAATCTTGTTTAATTTCCGAAATATCTTTTTGGACAACGTCTGCCAATACAGATTCTGATACAGGATTCGTTCCTAAGACATCTAATAAATAATTTTCCTTTTCATTTTTTAATAAAGAAATTTTATTATTGGGTAAATATTTTTCATTCTTAAAAAAATCGTTAACTCCAGAACATAATTTGGCATAACCTTCTTTTATTAAAGAATTAGGTCCTTCTGATCTTGGATCAGAAGGATGAGAAGGTATCGCAAAAACATTACGTCCATACTCTATTGCGAATCGAGCAGTTACCATACTTCCAGATTTCAGATCAGCTTCACCCAATATTAAATTTTCACACAAAGCCGCAACTAATTTATTTCTTTGAACGAAATTCATTGCGACCGGTTTAAAACCAACTGGCATTTCACTTATGACGGCCCCATTATTTATGATCTTCCAATACAACGATTCGTTTTCATACGGCCAAATATAATCTACCCCCCCCGCGACAACAGCTATAGTTTGCGAATCGCCAGTCGATTTTAATGCTCCATAATGAGCAGCAGTATCTGTTCCTATTGCCATTCCAGATGCAACTGCATAACCATTTTCTGCGAAAGCAGTAGCAATTTCTGATACCAACGACATTCCCGCAACTGTCGCATGACGAGTTCCAACAATACTTATAATTGGTTTCCTTAACGTATTCAAATTTCCGCGAACAGATATAACAGGCGGATGATTCCTCATTTCTTTCAATTTTAAAGGATAAAACTCATCTTCTTCACAAATATAACTAATATCATTTTTAGCTGCAAATTCCATTTCATAACTGACTCTTTCTTTAATAGCATCACAATTTAAAAACTTAACAACTTCTTCTGGCGTTCCAAACTTTCTTATTAAAGAAGAATACTTAGCTGGTCCGATACCAGGTGTACGAAGAATTAACAATTTATAAAATAAATCTGACATAACAACACTATAAAAATATATGTTTAATAAAGAAAGGAATATTTACACACAACATATTTTATTAAAAAAGCTCTTTTCAGAGCTTTTTTAATTTATATTTTTAGCATTTAACAAATAATCATAATCATATTTACTACCCTTTTTACATTCTTTTGGTAATATACCACCATTATTTTCAATTTTTTTACATTCCTCTTTTAATACAGTAAGCGCATCGATAAATGAATTATATTGAGGATCTTTATCACGTTTCAACACTAACAAATGAGATAATAACTTTTCATTTTCAGATAAACCTTTCTGACCTTCTACCTTTCCACCGATTACACGGTTACCGAATAATTCCATAGCACCTACACCTATACCAGCACCACCTACAGCACCACCCACACTAGCCCAAACACGAGTTTTTTTCTTTGCATCTAATATACGTTGACGCAAAAGCTCTTGATCTGCCCATTCACCACAAACAATATTGCTTCCCATTTGGAAATAACGACTTGGGATATCAGCAACATTTATATTAGAATCATTTGATTTTAATTCTACTTTTACGAAACAAATATTATTTTCTGGTTCTTCAATATCTTCCACCATAGAAGAATAACTACCTGAATTACTGTATCTAGAAGCCCAAACAAAAGTATTACCAAAACCAATATTATTATTTATGCAGGCAGCTTTTTCTTTCTCTCTATTATCAACAACAGGAACAGATGGAGTCGTTATAGGTTCAACACGAACACTAGACTTATCAACCTCAGATTGTTGGGTTGAAACCGAAACAGCCATATTACTTATCTGGCTCGTAGAAGCAGTAGTAACCCTAGGTGCAGACATTACCATCTGAGAATTCATAGACCTACGAGATTGATTATTTTGCGTTGCGGCAAAACTTGGTTCTAAAAACAAACTTAAAACAAAAATAGATAAAATATTTTTGAACATCAAACTTCCCCTACTATTGTATATAATATATTATACCACAAAAAGGCACACAAAGAAAGCAAAAGATAAAAACAAACTCCCTATTTCTTCCATTTCCATTGTATTTTAGATTCTGTTCCTGCGACCAATCTATAGATATTCTCACGATGCCTCCATAAACAAAGAAGCGATATAGCAAGGAAAGGCAAACCGATATGCCAAGACATAAAGAATCCAAAAATCGGTAACAAGCAAAAAACTACGATCGCGCCCAAAGAAGAATAACCAGAAGATAAAGCGACTATAAGCCATTCAATTCCACACACAATAAAAGTCAAAGGACTAATTGCGAGCAAAACGCCGAACAAAGAAGAAATACCCTTTCCTCCCCGAAATTTTAACCATATAGGATAACAATGACCTATAATAGAAACGAAACCACACCAAGCTCCAAAGTCCCATCCAGCAATAAAGTAACCAATAAACACCGCAATAATAGATTTCAACATATCAAGCAACCACGTAATACCGGCTAATTTTAATCCACCCACACGCATAACATTAGTTGCCCCGATATTACCGCTACCAACTTTACGCAGATCCCCTTTTCCGGCAACCCGAGTCAACAGCAATCCCATAGGTATAGATCCCAACAAATAAGAAACAATTATTCCCAAAGCATATAACATTTTATTTTCCTTGATTTTATATTTGTTTTTTATAAAATATCAAAAAACGTGAAAAAATAAAAGGAAAATAAAGTGGCAAATCATAAGTCATCTAAAAAAAGAATTTTGGTAACAGCTAAAAAAAATTCTATTAACACATCCCGTCGCAGTGTTGTAAAGACAGCAACGAAAAAAGCGATAAAAGCTATTGAATCTGGTGATAAAGCAATAGCAATAGAAGCAACGCGTATAGCAGAAAGTAAAATTATGAAATCTGCAGGTAAAGTAATGCCGAAAAAACGTGCTACAAGGAAAGTCTCTCGTTTAACAAAGAAAGCATCAAAATTAGCATAAATTTATTTAGATATAAAACTGACGCTTTTTTAAGGCGTCAGTTTTATATTATATTTAAACTTTTTTAAGGGTATTATATTTAACCCAATTTTTATATCAGCAAAACTTAATTCAATGGCGCGCCCCAATGTTGCTGAATATTTCTTTCCACATCCATTGGGCTAATTAAGACTTGTGGTGTTAATATCACGACCAAAACATCACGAGTTGCGGCAGTTTCACGAGAACCAGACAAAGCCATAAAATCAGGATCTCCTAAACCATAACGCGTATCATTATTCGTTTGTTTTTCGAAACCAGACACTACTAACATTTGCCCTGATTCCATAATTACTTCTTGCATAAAACTACGTTCTTCCACTTCTGGTAATTGCAAAGTAACCTCACCTATTGTCTGAGTTGACATTTTCAATAATTCTCTAACAGACATTCTGAAAAGCAGAAGTATCTTTCCATTTTCTAAAACGTTCGGTAATAACTGCATAGAAAAACCAGTTTCTAAGTCATCCTGATCAACAGTACTAGATTCAACTGTCGTAAAATTACGAGACTCAAATCTTTTGATATACCCTGTAGTTTTCGTATTGTTAACCGGAGCAACTCTGTTACTACGCGTAGTTACACCGACATTAGTAACCAAAGAAACTTTCCCTTGTTTTGCTAATGCTTGGATCAGAGCATCACTACCAGCGATACCCGACAAAGAACCATTTTGAATTTGATCTTGGGTATAAGCACCTGAAACAACGTCACCATTTTCAATATGAGTAGCCCCTGTAAGTGCAGAAACTGTATTAGATAAAACGGCAATATTCATAGAACTAGCTTCTGTTGTGGCGAGATTATTTTTAGGGTTAGCAACAATATTTAAACCAGAAGCAGAATTAATAGCTGCCGCAAGGTTTAAACCAAAAGCAGAATCGTTTGATATAGAAACCTGCAATACTTTAACATCAATTGTGACTAATTGAGACAATCTTTTGTTTTGACGAGCAATATATTCACCTACTCTACTTAAAACAGATGGGGGCGCAGTAACAGTAATTGTTCCCAGACTACGAGACACAGTAAAATTCGTATTTTCATTATTACCTACAATTGAAGCGATCGCGTTTTCAACCTCATCCCATTCTTTTAAAGTTGATTCCAAAGAGACTTGATTTCCGTCATCAGTCTGAACGGCGGTCTGATAAGAAACGTCAGTTCCTAATGCATATAAAGTAAACGTTTTTGTTTCCGTTTCATAAAAAACAATCGCAGATTTATCATAATACCATAATATATCCAAATCTGTTGCGACCTGAGACAGCAACCCAGATAATTTACCTGTATAAGCAATATTTATAGTCTTTTTTAGCTTATCAGACGCAACTTGACTATCTATTTTAACGGGTATACCAGTAATAGAATGAATATTATTAGCAAGGACTTGTAACGTAACAGGTTCATCTAATAAAATGGTTATACTTGAATCTGTTTCAAATTGAGATGGTAGATTATTTCTATGTTCAAGAATGGTAGAAGAATCGCCTAACCAGACACCTTCAGACATAGAAACGGTATCACCTGATTCTACTTTTGCACGAGGATTTTTTGCCATTTCAAAAGCATCATAAGCATTGATAAAATCTTGATCTACAGAAGCAGCAACCTTAGCAGATTCTTCTTTTGCACACCCCGTAAAAAAGATAGCCAAAAGCCCACCAAGAAACAACAGTTTAAAAGTTTTCATCATATATCTTCTCCTCTGGTAAAGACCAGTTTATTCTCCGGACGTAGAAACAACTAAAACTCTATTACCCTTATAAAATTTGGCATATGGTATCGGTGTAGCTCTAGAAAAATTTCTAACCAACGCGGAAGCAACGTCTACGAAACGCCCTTTAAAAACAGCGCTTGCTTCAATTGGGTATTCTCTGGAAGTAGCCCATACTAAATCCCACCCCTCTTTATTACACCAATCTTGAAGAACTTCTCGTAAAGTCTGACCGCTAGCAACGACCCATGATCGCACCTGATCCGTCATTATCATAGGTGGTTCAGCGTCTGCAGATATATCGACGGCAATATCTAAACTTTCTAAATCAGCATTTTCCGTCTGATTTAGCTCTTCTAAGTCTTTATCGGTCATCCCCATCTTTTTAGCGAATGCTGTATATTCATCTTTATAATAACTATTGCAGTTATTATTAGAACTTCTAGAAACTGTCAGAATTGTACCACCGTCATCTTCTAACATCTCGCGATGTAGCAACGGCATTTCTGCACCAGTATTGCACTCATCATCAAACCCTACAGGAATCTGAGTCCCATGCAACATATTTGCACCACCAGACCAACCGGCAAAATCATTTTCCGAAGTTCCCAAATTAATATTATTTTCAACAACTAAATCTGCCCCGATTTTTGATACTATTCTGATATTATCAGAATTTTTCAGTTCTGTATTATCTTCACAAGAGACTTCAACGTCAGCATCAGAACCTGCTATGGGCCACACAGGGATCTGAGCGATTTGCCCAGATTGTTGTATTTGTGAATTTTCTTCATTATATTCTTCGGTCTGCTGAGAAAAATTATTGTCATTTTCTTGAACGTAAAAGACTTCTGAAGTTACAACCTGAGGTAAACTTTCTGCTGCGAAACAATAACCAGCAGCTGTTGCAAACATAGCTACAATCAAAATTTTTCGGAACATAAATTTTCCTTTCCTTAAAAAATTTACATATATTTTTTCATATTATATCAACTTGACCGAATCTGTGCAAGACCAAAACGCAATCTTATAAATCTCAGTAAAGTATAATAATAAATATATAAAATCACACGAATCGCAAAAAAGATGCTATACTAAGATAAAAATTTAAACGACCCTTTAATATCACTAGGAGTAGTTATATGGATAACATCTTCATTTTTATCATGATAATAGCGTCTACATTAATCAACATGATATCTTTATTTATAATTCTAACATTAAAAATAAAAACGAAAAGTTTGAATAAGATGTTAACTCATCAATACAATTTAATAGTAAAGATACAATCTACGTTAAAGAACAAAACTGCGACTAATGCAGTTTCAGAAAATGCGGAAATGATATACCAAGATTTGTTACAAAATTTGATACCGATAATGGCTTCAATTGATGTAATGCCACGGGCTACGTCAGAGCACCCACTTTGGCGTGCAATTGGTGGTATAATGGACGAATACGCAAAAAACCCGTTTATTCTAGAAAAGCTACGAAGATGTATAAAACTTGATTCGGAAGTTTCCCGTAGTATAGATAATTATATGAATAGGGCTGATAGTTTTTTAAATCATCTTACGACAACCGACCCCGACGGGATTTTAGCTACTACATTTACGGACGGTTTATTAGGTCAATCATTAACATTTTTTGCTCAAGCAAAGCAGCTTGCGCATCAAACGAACGACTAAAATGTCAAAGCTATCAGAAAAACTTATTTGTCGAATATCAGAAAATCGAGATGAACCAGATTGGTTATTAGAATGGCGACTATCCGCATTTCATTTCTGGGAGAAAATGCAAGAACCTCATTGGGCAGAAATAACATATAGTCCGATAGATTATAACCTATTAAATTACTATAACGAATTGCGCCCCATAGATAACACGGAATTAATAGAAACGTATAAAAAGATGGGAATACCAGAGAACGAACAAAAAGCTCTTCTTGGTATGGCAACGGACACAGTAATTGATAGTAAATCAGTTCATACATCATATACGGAAGAATTAGAGAAATTAGGTATAATATTTTTACCGTTTTCTGAAGCGGTAAAAAAGTATCCTACTTTAGTAAGGAAATATCTTGGTACGGTAGTTCCTGCTACAGACAATTTTTTTGCGGCTTTAAATGCTGCAGTATTTTCTGATGGTACATTTGTATACGTTCCGAAGAACGTAAAATGCCCCATAGATTTAGCGAGCTATTTTCGAATTGAAACCGCTAAGATCGGTCAATTTGAACGTACATTAATAATTGCAGATGCAGGTTCTGAATTAAATTACATGGAAGGTTGTAGTGCCCCAAGAAGACCGAATCATCAATTACATAGTGGTGTGGTAGAGATTATTGCTAACAAAGGCTCAAAAGTAAATTATTCGACTGTCCAGAATTGGTATGCTGGTAAATATACTCCTACAAAAAAAACTTCATGTAAAATGAATGGAGGTATATTAAATTTTGTTACTAAGCGCGGGAAATGTTTTGACAGCGCACAGATTAATTGGACCCAAGTAGAAATAGGTTCCGCGATGACGTGGAAATATCCATCGACAATTTTAATGGGTAAAAACTCTAAAAGTGATTTTTATTCTTTAACGATAACGCGCGGTATGCAACAGTCTGACACAGGTACAAAAATGCTACATATTGGGGACAACAGCATATCAAACATTGTTTCATATGGTATAGCGTTAGAGCAATCAAGACAAACGTTTAGAAGTTTAGTAAGTTTTACTGGTAAGAAATGTATAAACACTTCTAAATGTGACACCCGTATAATAGGGAATCAAGCAAAAGCGAACACTCTTCCAACTATAATTTACTCTAACTGTAAGAACAAACAAAGTCACGAAGCAACGACGGGCACGATTGATGCGGAACAATTATTTTTCTTAATGAGTTCCGGGATTACAGAAGATGAAGCTACAGCATTAATAATAGGTTCAATCGCGACCCCGATTATTTCAAGACTGCCTATGGAATTTTTAGTAGAATCTAAACAACTTATAAAAATGGCTTTATCGTCATAATAAAAAATAAATAATTATTTTCTTTTTTTAATAAAATAATACTGATATAATGTCAAAGATAAAGAGAACATAAAATATGAGAAAATTTTCTATTTTTATGGTAACTTTTTTTACGTTTGCATCTGCAAACGCAGCGGAAGTTGTGTCTAAAAAATACGTAGATAATATTGCAGATACAAAACTTGATATTTCTCAAGCTGCAACACAAACAATGGAGGGGACATATACACTAACCGGCTCGCTTGAGGTTCCTACCCAACCATTACCAGAAGCAACTATTTAATAATATGAAACGTTTTTTTAATATTTTCTGCTTTTGTCTAGGAATATTTTTTATATTTTTAACACCGGTACAATCTGCACAGATTGCTAATGTAGAATACGTTCATGCCGTAATTAAACAAAAGTGGAATATTAATATTCCTTATAATCCAGAACTTAAAAACCCAAGACTTGCAGCTAATATGAAGTATCTTCTTACTAC
>CALXMZ010000017.1 GCA_944389645.1 uncultured Alphaproteobacteria bacterium | reverse complement strand
ATAGAATATAAGAAAGGCATGATATTATTTTACGAGCAGAACGATTGGTCGTATTTCAAAACGATATTTACCGACCAGTTCCGCCAAGGAATAGAAAAATATTTCTGATAATTCGTACATACCGTATAGGGAATATATTGCTTCATACTTACTGAATCTCGGCACGACGTTCTATGATTTGCTGAACAAGGTTTTGATGAGTGGGCGCTGATTCTTTTGCACTTCCAACTTGATACGAAGAGTATTCTGTAGGAACAGCCCGATACACTTCTTCTGTTTCTATAGGCAGGTATCGTTTTTCTGTTGGGGCAAATGTATTCCAATCCCAATACGTTTCCCACTGAGTCGTCATATCTGCCTTTTCTATATCTATGTTTGCTTTTTGGGCACCTAACATCCCCAAATCGGCAGCAGCATCATCAACTAAATGACTTTGCTCATGAACAATCGTGTTCAAAACTTCATTTGCATTTAGTTGTCTACCTAAAGGGCTATTGTTGTATTGTCTTGCTGCATTCGCCACTATACTTGATTTTGGGTCGTCGTAAACACTAACTCTGGGAGCCCCATCTACATTATGTGTTACATCATCTAATTTTGAATGAACATTTTGCAAGAAAGATTGTTTATCTGCAACAGAAAGGTTATCAAAGTCTTGTACCTGTGCAAATAAAACATCATCGGATGCGATTATATCAACCAATTCTTGACGCCTTGTTTCTGCCACTGCAGTCGCAACTTCGTTTGGAATAGAGGCATTTATAAGTCTGCTTTTTTCTCGGTCTCTGGCCACAATATAGCCTTCACGCATATTTTCTAATGGCGCAAGCTCATCCATAACTTCTATTTCTTGTGGAGTATAATCTGGCGCACCTTTTAACTTAGCATCTATGTCAGTATATTGTTGTTTTAGGTCACTCAACTCTTCTAGGTTCCAATCATCGTCAGTAACTCTTCGTCCAAGTCGTTCCTTAGCCTTGTCTTCTATCAAACGTTTTTGTTTATAAAGCTCATCTTCTCTAGCTTTCTCAAGCTGCCTAGCTTGTTTTCTCAATGGTTTTATTTGTTCATCCAATGCTGCGATATCGCCTGCATATTCTTCATCGATTGTTCTCATTTGTTTCGCAAGTTCAGAATCATATGTAGAATAAGGCGAAGACACATAAACCTCTGACGACCAGCGATACTCCCCCATTTTTACACTACCTGGTTCAAACGTTTTCCAACCTGCAACTGCCTTGTCGAATTCTGCTTCATTTGCAAACATCTTTTTGAAATCGTCAAAAGATTGATTTTTTGGGGCATACTGTTGATATGCTGCCCGTAGTTTTTTATCATAATTTATACCATCAGCCACATCATCTAATTTTGCCAATTTGCTGACTTTTTTGAGTTTCATAAATTTGTTTGTTACATAACCTGGGTTATATGCAATACTTGCTATTATCAAAACAGGTTCAGACACCGGGTCAATATAATCCATCAATTTTAGACGCGATTGTTGCATTGCACAATCGGCCGGACTGGCATATACCGTTTGCCCCGCCGCATTTTCACCACAGGCCACAAATTCCGTCTGTATCAATCCTATTAACCGGTCCATTGTTTCATCAACAACGGTACGGTCATCTGTATTCAAATCAATCATAACGCCAGATAATGTCGCATAATGTTTTTCTAAAACATCTATCGCACATTGCTCTGTCGTACACGCGTCCGCATCAGTCACAAAATCTACAAACTTTTTTGCAGCCTTATTCGTTAAACGCTGATGATTTGCATCTATTACATAATTTATGCCAATATCTGTCGCCAACATTACAGCGCCATTTATCACAACTGGAGCAGTAGCACCACCAGTTACAATCGTTACAACCGCACCACCGACAATTACAACTGCACCCGTAATATACCCAATGGCAACGTCACGTTTATACGTAGATTCTGCATTACCCAATATACACGCCCGGGCTTCATCATCGTATCTGGCGCCTTTATCAGAACCTTTGGAACGTAATACGGCATCTAATTTTTCGCATTCTTCCTTCGTTGGACCACGACAAGTTTCTCCCTTGAATGTGCCGCCATTTATTATGCACTGCATTGCCTCTTTGCCAGTCGCAGCATCATTGTCAAATGTTTCACTTAAATCATCAAATATAAAATCTACTTGACGACTACCAACTTTACACGATATTACATAATCTACATCAACTCCAAAACCATCATTTAATTTTTTCGGATTACTTTCACATACTATATAGCTTTCATTCGGAAATTTCGTACGCAGATATTCCTCTGCCATCGGTTTTGCGGTATCCATTCGCATCTGAACACCGGTATTATAAAATATTCGGCTGTCTATCCCTTCTATCTGCTTTAGCCCAACTACAGAAACCGTTTTTATTTCTCGTGATAAACGACAATAACCCTGATACATACTCGTATGACCAATACTCATAGACAAATTATGAACAACACCATTACATAATTCACTAGATATATCACATGACTGCCAAGTCCCTTCTGTAGAAGAATCTCCGGTATCTATTATTTTACCACCATATAACTCGCATATTGCAGTATTCTCGCTACTGGACGAAGTAGAATCTGGATCTTGATTCAAATCATCAAACTCAAACTCATATGCCTTACCTCCAGCACTACACATTATATAATCTTGACCGAAAGTACTTATGTCTGCATTTGCATGGCATGTAAAATTAATGCCTTTTAACTTACCATATGCATCTATAAACTCTCTGCCATTTGCACCCTGCGTTTGTAAATCAGCAAATTGTTTTATGCAATCTCCACCTTCACCACGGCAAGATTTCTTATAATTTAAAACAAAACCATCTTTCCCAACACATTGATACTTCTTCCCATCCGCACTTAATGTCCAAATACCATTAAACTTATTAGCACAATTTTGTTGTGTCGCGCTCCCTGTCCCAAATTTTGATTCAGACATCATAAAGTTCAGAAAATTCCGGCATAGGTTATAACCATCATTTGTCTGTATATTAAAACCAGATGCTATACATACTTTATATATACCTGTAACAGATATTTTCCCATTCGTTTGATCCATATTTTTCTGATACTCATCCGCGGCAGCCTGACGTCTTTCACTGGCCACCAGTTGATTTATTGCCTTTTCAACAACTTCACTCTTAAACTTTATCCAGTTTTCTGCATAGGAAGGAACAACTATTAAAATCATAAAAAATGCTACCAGAAGTCTTTTCATTTCAGTACCCCCGTGCATTTTTCCGCTACTTCCGCAACCTTCTTTATAGCTGATATCTGCGCTGCATTAAACCCAGTCGCCGTCGCAGATGCCACCGTCGTTACACCAGACAACACATTCGCCGTAGTATTCAAGTTCTTTTCTTTGTCGCTGCCGCCATCGCGAACATCTTTTGAATTTGCCGATGCGGATGTTATTGTGCCGGCCACAGACCCAATCCCGCACCAACAACTGACGATATCATCGCACCTTTTGCACGATTATCTATCTTTGACACATCTACATATTTATATTCACTGCATGCATCAACTATACTTTGTGCCTCTGTTATATCTTCGCCGTTTAACCTGGCCTGCATCATTGATTGTTGCAGGTCATCAACAGCTTTTATACAAGTATCTATTTGTTCTTTTAAACCAACACTTACTTTATTCGTCCCCGCAATTGCCGCACCAGCTATATTAGTCGCCGTACTGCCCGCCAATAAACCTGTACGCCAATTACCTAAATTTTTAGATTGCTGGGTTAGTTTATCTATCTCTGATTGATAATCTTTTAGCTGTTGCGCAATAGAAGAATATTCTGATTCAAATTCTGCGGCAAAAGCCTCTGGGTCAAAATCCCCACTTTCTTGCTCTTGATTTTTACTTTCTATTTCTCTCAGCTTTTCAAGCTTAATCTCCAGCGATTCTATTTTACTGTCTTTAGAAGACTTTACTACCCCAGTAACCGTTGCACCAACACCTGTAGCCGTTCCAACAACGGTCACCGCTGTATTTATACCCGCCTTTTTCTTTAAATCTGCCAGTTCTTCATCAATACCAACGCACGCAGTATATGTTCCACGTAATGCGTCATACAATGGCAATACCTCTGCCATCGCAGTAAAAGGTAAAAATATTAAAAATAAAGCTATAAAACGCACCGTCCCCCCGTTGCTTTATTTTTAAGTATAGAAAATATTAACAAATTAACGCAAGCGTTTTTGTGACACATATAGAAACATTGTAAAAATAAAATTATAAAACTGCCACAAATTAGCAGTTTTTATTTTTGTGTAAGCAAATGGTTTAAAACTATCATACAAAAGTTTAAATCTTGACAAATAATATATTCTATATAACCTAACATACATTATGTATGACTTATTTAAGAATTTTATTTATACAGCCCCAGATACCGGAGAAAAAATTATAAAAGCAATTTTTTGTGACCTTTCTGGATGTTTAATAAAAGGGATTTCACCAGATTTCGTTTTATCCGAAATTTTAAAAAATTCAAAACTTCCTGTATTTTTGACAACTCTAGTTCCCAGCGAATTTGCATCGTACGAACTACATAAAATTCCTTATAAAATAAACATTGGTCCTATACTCCCTTCTTATAATATTTATGACCTTACTGATGGAGTGACAATAGCGATTGTTATTGACAACGATTCAACAAACTATATGTCAAAATATAACCCCAACCCCGACAAAGGCGATTTTTATGAAAAACTTTCAAAAGCAATAGAATTTGTTAAACAAAATAAATATAACGAAAAATTATATACAAACGAAGAAAACTATACCAATAAAAATTATTTAAAAAATTTATTTTCATCGAGATTTGATTTCAGCTCCATAGACTCAGAATTCGGTAGCAAAGCAAAAAATTTATATGAATTAGCAAATAAAGCTTATAAAAAGGGTACTTATGATAAAGTAAATTTTACTATATCAAACGGTTTTGCAATCAGCACACATGTTTTTGACCTTTTATATAAAGATTCATATACAGAGATAAAAAGCATACTGTCAAATTTAAAAAAATACGATATTAACGGTATAAATTCCGCATCAAAACAAATACAAGACATAATATTAACATGTCAAAAAAAAGGTATCCCTAATTGGCTAAAATCGCATATATTTTATTCATATAAAGAAACAATTGAATTTTCATCTACAGATAAAGTGATTGTTCGTAGTAGCGCCGATGTAGAAGACGGTAGCAGATTTTCGTACGCAGGACTATTTAAAAGTATACCAAATGTTAATGAAAGTAATTTAATTGATGCTATATTTGAAGTACATCGTTCATTATATTCTGCACCTGCTATACAATATGCTCTTATTAACGGCATTCGAGATTTCGGGAAAATGGGTGTATTGGTGCAAGAACAAATTAACTCACTAGCTAGCGCAATTGCCTTTACAGACTCACCAATACCAGAATACAGCCAACACTACGATATCGTCATTAATGACGGCTTTGGTGATGAATTAATGTCTGGGAAAGTCAAAGGCAATAGATTTATCGTTGATAAAACAACAGATAAAGTAATCCATGAACAATTATCCTATCCGTCAAAAAAACATTATGAATATGTAAAAACTATAACACCTATTTTACACAATTTAGAAAGTTTGGGAAATAATATAAACCACCATTTAGATTGTGAATTTGCTATAACGCAACATACAAAAAATGGCCGCATTGTCCCATTTTTAGTTCAATGTCGTCCACAAACCACAACAAGCACAGAATATAAAAGAACTAAAGATGAAATCATCGGACAATTGCGAACAGATGACTCAGATATTATTCGCAAAGGTGATATTTTACTTACAGATAATATTTTAAAGAAAAATTTATATAAATATGATATAGCCGAAGCAATAATTCTATGGTCAAAAGATCCAGAAAAAATAACAGATTTATCAATAAGTCACGCAGAAATCATTTTAAGAGAAATATTAGCAAAAAATAATACTCCACTACTTATAAAACCAGAAATAGAAAATCCCGACATTTTTAAATATTCGAAGTGGGCACGAATTGATTTAAAGACCAACAAAGTATTTCCACATATTCCAAAAGAAAAAACAAGATAAAAACCGCCAAAATTCGGCGGCTTTATTTTTATACTAACTTTTTTAATCTAACTAATTCCACATACATATAAATATCTGCTGCAGCATACAGCAATAATGCGATTGCCAAATAATACGCACCTGCTACTGCGACCGCCATAGGGAAGAACATCAATAAAATCGCTAACCCTAATAAAAGCAAAGCCATTATCAAATCGAACCAATAATGACCAAATTTTGCGCGCATCATATTTATAGCAAAAATAAGTGCGCGCAAAGCTTTGAAAAGAAACAATACTATAAATACATAAGTTAAACTTATCATCGATTCCACCGGATAAATGCAAAATAATATACCCAAAACAACATTTACCAAGCCAAACAAAACGTCAAACCAGCCTCCACCGACACCGCGCGATGCGACGAAACCAACGATCGTCCGATACAACCCAAACAATATCAAGGAAACGCCTATTATAATTGTCAAAAGAGTCAAAAAAGCAACAGGTTTAACAATCATAAATATTG
Source organism: uncultured Alphaproteobacteria bacterium (assembly GCA_944389645.1). Classification (GTDB taxonomy): domain Bacteria; phylum Pseudomonadota; class Alphaproteobacteria; order Rs-D84; family Rs-D84; genus Enterousia. The sequence continues at coordinate 4,136 of CALXMZ010000017.1, read as the reverse complement.
CAACTACACCAAATAATATCGCCTCACATAAAAGCAAAGGTGCACTTTTGCTATATAACTTTTTTATTGCTGCTTTTATACGATTAGCCCCTTCACCACGATGCGTATCTAATTTTTTTACTTTAGTCATATTATAGCTCCATTCCTATTTAAAATTCATATTTAACTAATATTGTAGTGCAACGTCCCCAGCAATTCAAGTCCTACTTTTATTTATTCTTGGGAATCTTTTTTAGAATATTACACGTAACCCAATTTTAGGTACTAAAGAGTTTATATTTGGTTTATATGTATAGAAATAATCTACACCTAAATCGATTCCCACATGTTCAAAATTAAAACTCAAACCGGTATACACTCCCAATATAGGAGAATAACCATCTTCTGTAATTTCTGCGCCTATACTCTGATAAGTTATTACAGATTCATACGCACTTAAACCTGCCCCTATCCCGACATACCAAGCGAAATTCTTGTACGCAAAAACATCATAAAATCCATTTACAATTAAAGCATGCTGTTCTAATGACGCCATCGTTTGTGTTAACAAAGAACTAAACATCTCACTAACGGTTGCTCTTTCTTGAAAAGCAACTTCTGCCTTCCAGCGTCCATTTTGTACGCCCGTAGCAAAATTAAACATACCCTGAAAACCGCTTAAATCATAATCAGAAACATTTATATCAGAATAAGTAAGTCCCGCATCTGCTCTTAAATAAAAAGTCCAATTATCGTTATTATCTGCGAAAGCAAATGTTGGCATAAATACAAAAACAAGTATAAAGATTTTCCTCATAAGGTACCTCTTATTGTTTTAAAGGTACCTCTTATTGTTTTATTGGATATAAAGAAATTATCTCTATTACTTCATAAGCTCCATCATATTCTGCACCAAAGCCCTCTTCCATTTTTGGTAATTCTTTAACTTTTAATTCAGCATTCACTGGTATACAACTTCCCTTTTCTATTGGTACTATTTGCGAATACTGCTTATATAAACATCCTGATTTATCTATTATCCAATATTCTTTATTTTGACCATTTTCAACAAAAGCCCTAACCTCATGCCCCATTACCAAACGACCAGAAACGAACTTTTCTTTACTAAAAGAACAAGAAGCTACTAAAAAAACAATCATTAAATAAAATAACGGTCTAAAAAGTTTATTCATATATATTAACACCTTGAGCACATTATTAACCATCAAGACATAAAAAAGCAATTCAAATAAGTTATATTATAAAAAATTGTGAAATTTACAAAAAACTTGAAAACACCAGATTAATTGCTAGCATATTCGAAAAATGGTAGATAAGAAAATGAGAAAGAAAAAAAATAACTTTTATAAACGTGACTTTGATACAGATGATCAGATTTTTTCTTCAAACCCTAAAGATTGGGATGCAATAGAAGGCTTGAACATGACGTATATAGGATATTATGATCTACCAACAGCATATTTAGATTTTAGGGAAAAATTACCATCAAAGAAAGAAACTACATTTTTTATGGATGGTATGTTTATAACTGTTGCTCCTGGTGAAATGCCGGCGGCTACATATCTTAAATATGAAGAAAGGAAAGAAACGGATCCAATCTGTCGTACATGGTTAAAAAATAAAGAAAAAACTTTTTCATATAATATTCGAAGAAACAATTGGACTGCAGAAAATCAAAATGCAAACACTGAAAATTTAATATCATCTGTTATAAAAGAAATCATTCCGATTTTCTTAACCAAACTACAACCAAAAGCAATCAAATCGAAACACCTTTCTAGACAAGATTTATATTCTGCTTATAAAAAATCAATTTGTAATAGTAAAGAAATTGAAAAGCGTATAAGTTTTGACTATTTTATTTCCGATATAAATTTTGCTATTAACATAGCAAACTGGTTATACGCTCCCAAAATTGCTAATATAACAAAAAATAAATATTTAACAGAAATTCTAAGAACTAGGCTTTATAAAAAAATAGAACAATATAAAATCTGGCAGAGTAAAAATTGGTACGAAGATTATAGAAAATATAAAAATAAAATAAAATTTATAAACAAAAACAAAATTTATACTTTAAAACTCAACAATTTTTACCAAGACATTGATGATATGAAGTCTATTGAAAGTACAGAGACATTTATTGTATTAGAAAAAGACTTATTCAATCCAACTTCGAAATATTATATAAACAAGCTAATTGAAGCAGCTTTAAATAAAGATTTTGCTTCAAGACATTTAACGATTCAAGAAAACATGGAAATTTACAAAGATAACAATAAATATAAAATTCTTTTTTCTTATGGTTTTAACAATAAAAAACAAAATTGGGTATTTGCCAATAATGAACGGCAAAATTATGGAACGGCTTCAATTTATTCTGTACCAGATCTTGGTTTTGTACATATTGCGGATTGGCATAATAAATTGCGCCGCGCAGCAATACAAAAAGAAGGACAAAGCAGATAAAATATCTGCATTTATTTTTCGGTATAAAGCAAAAAATAAATATATTAACATTTTTATTAACGTCATAAATTTTTCATATTTTTTAATTTTAATATGATTAAAGAACATAAAATTTTTTAACTGTGCTTGCATAACTAAAAAATTTTGATAAGCTAAAAAGCTGAACTAATTAAAACTAATAAGAATAATTATGTTAATCTTAAATATAGGCGGTTCAATAAACGCTGGTAAATCAACTGTGTCTAAATTATTATCAGAAAAATTATCTAACTGTATTTTTATAGAAGTTGATAATTTACTTACAAAAGAAGAACGTAACGCTATACCTGATCTAAAAAGCAGAATAAACGCCTATTTAGAAAAATTATATGATAAACTCACATTACTTTTAAATAAAAAAAATATAGATGTAATAATTTTTGCATGTCCGATGACGAAACAATGTTACGAAAACATAAAAAAAATTACAAAAGGTAAAGCATTATTTAAAATCATTACATTAAATCCAGATATATCCATATGCCAAACGAACAGGGGATCAAGAGAAATAACAGAATCCAAAAGATTAAGAATATTAAAAATGTACAAAAAGGGGATAAATAAATTTAAAAACTCTGATTTAATATTAGATAACACTTATCAAACTCCAAAAGAAACAGTAAATACAATTATAAAATTTTTGAAAACACTAAACAATTCAGAAGAATAAACATTATACATTTTAAATCAAAATCCAAAAACCTAAACTAACATCTATATATTTATAATAAAATGATTAAACAAAAGATTACAATTAATATAGTCTAATACAAATCAAATCTTTTTAACTCTAACAATATATACATACTTTTATTTTTCATTATGAATTGTGATATATTGATCTTGAAAAGATTAGCTTTGAACTAACTTTTTATCTTATTGCTATGTTTTTTGTTAAAAAAACTTGCTTTTTGTTGACTAACGACATCGTTTTTGACAAAAGATTTTTATATCCACAAAAAAAACAAATTTAATACCGTTAAAAAGCAAAATGCTGAACGTTTTGCCCAAGAGTCATTATTAATAATATAAATTACGTTTACTTTATCTTGTCCATGATCTTTTTCACGATTGTTAGATATTATTAACCATACCGTAAACCAAGTACACTTTATGCCCTATTATTATTTTCATCTTTTTTAACAGCACTGTTAAATAACCCTTTTATTTCACCTATTGCTTTTTTTATCATCATATTCACCCTTTCCACCCTTTTTTTTGCCTGCCATAATTGATAAGACTTTAAAATATGGTCAGGTAAATTTTTTATATCTATATTTAGAACGTCACCATTAATTGGCCATTTTACTTCTTTTACACCAGACAAATCTGTTCCACTTAAATTAACCTCTTTTGTTCCACTAAAATCTAATACAGAGGGTAAATTTTTGCTCTGCTAAGATTTAATGTTCCAGTGACTTTTATATTTAAATTTACGCCCTTTAAATCCATTCCAGATAAATCTAAATCACCCTCAACAACAAAACCATCTGGCAGATCCTATATAGAATAGTATTTCCCATCCTGCTTTATCAAACCTACGTTTTTCATATCGTGTTTGATTTCCAGTTCCTGCGCCTCCACAAAACCTTGAACTGCCGGAATATATCTTTGTACAGGAGTTCTAT